>SLPE01000080.1 GCA_007132145.1 Candidatus Izemoplasma sp. | reverse complement strand
TCTTCGGCGTCTAGGTAGTCGAGATAGGGGTTGGCGTCGAGGATTTCGCGCTGTGGCAGGAAATCGTATTCGAGGTCGCTGCGCAAAACGCCCGGAACCGTCTTGCGGAACAGGTGACGGTTCTTCTTGAGGGTCTCGAGCAGTTTACGGTCGATGCGACGGTCCTTTTCGACGATGACTTCGCCGGTTTCCGGGTCGATCAAGTCCTTGGCGAGCGATTTGCCGCGCAAATGGTTCAACACGTCGAGTTTCTTGTTCACCTTGTAACGACCGACGGCGGCGAGTTCGTAACGTTTCGAGTCGAAAAGGCGGCTCGTGAAGAAGCTCATCGCGCCTTCGACGGTCGCCGATTCTCCTTGGCGGAGTTTGGAATAGACTTCGAGGATCGCATCACTCGGCGAACGGGTCAAGTCCTTTTCCAACGTGTTGAGAAAGACCGGATGTTGATTGTAGAAATCCTTCATCGCCTCGGACGACGAAAACCCGAGCGCCTTGATCAAGGTCGACATCGGGATTTTTTTAGAACGGTCGAGTTTGACGTACAACATGTCTTTCGAACCGAGCTCGTATTCGAGCCAAGCGCCTCTGTTGGGAATCACTTGACCGATATATTTCCGCTTCAAAGTCTTCTTGTCGATTTCTTGGTTGAAAAAGACGCCGGCGCTGCGGACGATCTGCGAAACGATGACACGCTCGGAACCGTTGATGATGAACGAACCGGTCGGAGTCATGAAAGGGAAATCCCCCATGAAAATCTTCTGTTCCTTGATTTCTCCGGTCGTCTTGTTCACGAGTTTCACGTGAACGCGAAGCGGTCTGGCGTATGTCAAGTCTTTCATCTTCGAATCGAGAACGCCGTATTTGGGGTCTCCGAATTCGAAATTCTCGAAATACAGTTCGAGATCCTGTGTGAAGTTCTCAATCGGGGAAATATCGGAAAACAGTTCGTTGAGCCCTTCGTCGATGAACCAGTTGAACGAGTCCGTCTGCACTTCGATCAAATCGGGAAGTTCGATATCGGACTTGACACGGGAGTAATTTCTTCGTTCACGCTTTTTACCGTATTTGACGATTTTATAGTTCACTGAGTGACCCCCCGGGTTTTCTGTGCGAAAAAGCGACCAACACAAAAAAGCGTGCCTTATCGCATTTAATTATAATATCATAACGTTCGCGTGTAGTCAACGATTTTTACATGCAACGACGAAACGTCCCTTTCGTCTCTTGACGATGCGCGTGTCGGCGAGCGTCGCCATGTGCTCGACCAAGGAGTGCGCGCCGTGTTTCTTGTGGACGACGATCCAGAGCGTCCCGTCGTCCGCAAGGCTTTTCAAAGCGCTTTCGAGCATGGGGTAGAGCGCTCGTTTCCCGATGCGGATCGGCGGGTTGGTGACGATGTGGTCGAAGACGCCTTCGATGTCGGCGAAGCCGTCGCTTTCAAGTAGCGTCGCTTTTATGCGGTTCATCGAGAGGTTGTCCTCGGTGAGTTCCAAGGCGCGCTTGTTCACATCGGAAAGGGTGACGTCCGCTTGGAAATGGCGCGCGATGACGATGCCGAGCACGCCGTATCCGCATCCGAGGTCCAGGACGCGTTCTTGTTCGGCGATGTCGACCGTATCGAGCAGGAAATCGCTCGCGCCGTCGACGTGCGCGCGGGAGAAGACGCCTTTATCGGTTTTGAAGACGTAGCGTTCACCTCGGAAATCGTAGACGATTTCGCGGTGGTCGTGAGCCGTGTCGCTTTGGTCACGGGAATAGTAGTGACGCATCGTTCGTCCCTCCTCGTGACATGCAAAGCGGAAAACCCGAGATGTCACTCGGGCTTTCCGTATCGATGTGCGGCTTTACTTCAGTTCGACGGTGGCGCCGGCTTCTTCGAGTTTCGCCTTGATGTCTTCGGCGTCTTCGGTCGAGATGTTCTCTTTGACGGTCGCGGGCATGTTGTCGACGAGTTCTTTGGCTTCTTTGAGACCGAGTCCGGTCAATTCGCGGACGACTTTCAAAACGCCGATCTTCTTCGCGCCGACATCGGTGATGACGACGTTGAATTCGGTTTGCGCTTCTTCTTCGGCGGCTGCGCCGGGTGCGGCAACGGCGACGGCGCTCGGGTCGACGCCGAACGTTTCTTTCATCATGTCGACGAGTTCTTTGAGTTCAAGGAGCGTCTTCTCTTTCAACGCTTCGATGATGTCCTGGTTTGTCATTTTTGCCATGGGGGTTTCCTCCTTTAGTTGGGCTCTGCGCCCTGTTCAAGATTTTCAATGTGCAACGTCAGACCGATGGCGAAGTCCTTCGCGTGTTGCAACAGTCCGCCGGCGAACATGGTGAGTAATGTTTCTCGTGAGGGGATGGTGGCGATGGTGGTAATCGTGTCGTGATCCATGTAAGTGCCGTCGACGACGCCGACTTTGAGTTCGAGCGTCTTGTGTTCCTTGGCGAACTCATAGATGATCTTCGCGGCCGATACGCTGTCTTCGTAGGAGAATGCGACGGCGTTGGGTCCGAGGAGATGTTCGTTCATCTCCGGAAATCCCGCGGTTTCGGCAGCGCGCCGGATGATGTTGTTCTTGATGACTTTCATCTCGCAGCCCGCTTCGCGCAGTTTCACACGGAGTCCGGTCACTTCTTCGACGGTGAGACCGAGATAGTCGAGAATGACGAAAGACGGTGCTCCCTTCATCTTCTCGGCGAGATCGGCGACGTGTTCCTTCTTGATGTCGATCGCTTTTTGCGACATGTTCCTGACCTCCTTCTTATTCAATGAAAAGTCCTCTTCTGCCATGGACAAAAGAGGACGGTACCTTCCTTTTGTCTCGGCAGGATGATTAAGCCTTGCGGCCCCTGATTCTCAGACGATATCTGGTGGGTCGAATCACTTGGAAATGACGCTTGCGGGATCGATCTTGATGCCCGGTCCCATCGTCGTCGCGATGGAAAGGTTCTGCACGAAGACCCCTTTGACCGTTGCGGGCCGACTCTTGATCATCAAATCGTAGAAGGCGCGCAAGTTCTCGAGCAGTTTGTCGGCTTCGAAGTCGATTTTCCCGAGGGTGACGTGGATGTTTCCGACTTTGTCGGTACGATATTCCACTTTGCCCGCTTTGATCTCTTCGACGGCTTTTTGGATATCCATCGTGACGGTCCCGGTCTTGGGATTGGGCATGAGGCCCTTCGGTCCGAGGATCCGTCCGAGTTTCCCGACGTGGCTCATCATGTCGGGCGTCGCGACGACGGTATCGAAATCGGTCCAACCGCCGCTGATCTTCTCGGCGAGTTCTTCGTCACCGACGTGGTCGGCGCCCGCAGCTTCGGCTTCTTTGGCTTTGTCGCCTTTGGCGAAGACGAGCACTCTTTTGGTTTTTCCGGTCCCGTGCGGGAGCACGAGAGCGCCTCTTAGGTTCTGGTCGGCTTTGCGCGGGTCCAGATTGAGTCGGATGGCGCATTCGACGGATGCGGGGAATGTCTCGAACGCCGTCGATTTGAGAAGCTCGACGGCTTCTTTGACCGAGTAACGTTTTCCGCGTTCGATTTTTTCCAAGGCCGTTTTATACTTTTTTCCTTTGGCCATTTTCGTTTCCTCCTAAATGTGGTATGACGGAATCTCCTCCCACAAATGGATGGCATTCATCCAGTGGTTCAGTCTTTGATTTCGATTCCCATGTTGCGTGCGGAACCCGCGACGATCTTCATCGCGGCTTCGATGTCGTTGGCATTCAAGTCCGGCATTTTAATTTCCGCGATTTCCTTCAACTGTTCGCGGGTGACGCTACCGACTTTTTCGAGCAAGGGATTGCCGGCCCCTTTCGGAATACCGGCCGCTTTGAGCAGCAAATCGGCGGCTGGGGGCGTCTTGGTGATGAATGTGAACGAACGGTCCGTGTACACGGTGATGACGACGGGAATGATATTGCCGGCCTTGTCCTTGGTCTGGTCGTTGAACTTCACGCAAAATTCCTGAATATTGACGCCGGCTTGTCCGAGTGCCGGTCCGACGGGCGGCGCCGGATTGGCTTTACCGGCTGGAATTTGCAGTTTGACGACGTTTTTGACTTCTTTAGCCACGAAACACACCTCCTCTTGTCCGTGATGTGGTCAACGGGCTATTCGCCCTTCCACTCTAAAAACAGCATGAACCCATGCATGCTCGACCATTATACACGCATGGCGCGGGGTTGTCAAGAAAAAGCGACGGCAAGGCATGAAAAATGGGAAACGGCCGTTTCCCATCGTTTTGTCAGTTCGTATCGATTTCGTCGAATTTGAGTTCGGCGGGCGTCTGTCGACCGAACATCTCCACAAGGACCGTCACTTCACCCTTTTCATGGTCGATGTCCTCGACGACACCTTTCTGGTTCGTGAACGGGCCGCTGATGACCCGGACCTTCTGACCGATCTTCACATCGATCTTCGGCACATGCAAGAGACCGACACGCTTGAGGATGGGGTTGATCTCCTCGGGCGGCAAGGGAATCGGCTTCGTACCGCCGCCGCTACTTCCCAAGAACCCGGTCACGCCGGGGGTGTTTCGGACGACGAACCAGGAATCGTCGGTGACGATCAGTTCGATGAACACGTATCCGGGATAGAGTTT
>SLPE01000048.1 GCA_007132145.1 Candidatus Izemoplasma sp. | reverse complement strand
TGATGCGTAGCTGTTAAAAAAGTAGTTAGAACATCAATATGTACAGTATCTCCAGAAGTATATTCAAAAGAAGAAGATCCATCTGCCGTCCTTGTATTAGAGACAGTAAGAATCCACCTGCCATTCTCATCAACCACACTTGCAATCTTTGTACTTTCACCCTGGCTCCCTAAACTATCACCATCCTCTATACTTGCCAAAACCAATGCTTCATTGTGACTTGGTACTCCCTCAATTCTACCACCGATAGAATCAAAAGAAGGAGAGGAGGTGAGAGAAGGAAAAGTATTTACCCTGTACTTCCTACCCCCATTATCATAGATACTATTTCCAGACCTAACCTCAAAAAAATATTCCGTGTTAGGTTCCAATCTACTCAACGTAACCATATGGACATAATATGGATTCCTGTTGCCCAAACCATCTCTTTCATCATTTGCCTCTAAAGAAAGATTCTCTTGAGAGGTACCGTATCTTACATAGCCTTCCTCTCTTTCTTCGGATAACCAAATTACAGAAAACGATGTATCCATTTTATTCACTATTTGTACACTAGACTCTCCGGTGACTCCACTAACTGCACCATCTGCCCTAACCATATCTACCCATTCTAAATCGTGAACTAATCTCCTACCTATCCCCCTATCTACCTCCTCCTCTTCTATTGGGAATGTCGTAATTGGTTCTTGGAAATCTGGTACAGAGGGAGGAGTAATTTCTTCTACACTCTCATCCCAAAAACCAGCCAATATGGCTACTTCAGGAAAATGAGAAAAAGCAGATGTCCCTGGAATAATATTAAGGGCGTAGACATCCTTAAGCCTGCCGTTACTATCAAAAAGATCTGAGTATGTACCCTCAATTACAGAGCCTTCGTCTACACCAGAAACAGCTGCCAAAACTACATTGGTACTAGGAGTAGGAACCATTGGAGAATTTTGAGATATATCCCTTAGTAAGGCTGAATCAACCATCCAATTGCCTCCTGCCCCCATAACTGCAGAAACAGGATATGCGGATTTGTCCTTGAGCATCAAGTATACAATCACATCGTCTCCCCTACCTCCAGAAACCGACCCATGCAACGGGTTGGGAGATGAGGTTTCAGCACTAAGTGGTGCTGTAGAAAAGGCTAACCTTTCCCCACCCACTTCAGAATACCTCTCATCTTCAGAGACTATAATGAATTCATATCTTTTGTTAGGTTCTAAGAACTCGAGATTTACAAAGTGAGTAAATCTTCTACCAGGACCTCTTTCATCTAGTACAGGAACCTGCTCTTGTTCATTTACAACTGGAATTACAGAACCAGTAGTACGTTCATCCGTAACCCAGCTTATGGTCACAGAGGAATGCTTAACGTTACTTATGGTTACATTCCTAGGTAAAGGCTCAACACTTCCCATAACAAAAAACTGGTAAACTTGGTATGAAGCAAAAACCAAAAGGGGTATGCCTATTAAAAGTACTACAATCGTAATTAAATCTCTTCTCCTTTTCCTAGGGACAGTAGCTATTTTCATTACTAATTATGATACCTATAAAAGAGGAAGAAAACAATTGTTACAACTACTTTCTTTTAAGACCCTCTAAAAAATCTCCCAATATTGTGATTGTACTACCAACCTTTTTGATTGGGATTAGTATGGTGTCATTAATTGATAGAACGGTACCTTTAAGTAAAGATACTGTCTCTTGTAAATCTTTTACCATTAGAGATGTTTGCTTAGTAATCTCATCCGCATTCTTTATAATAGCCCTAGAGTCTTTGACCACATCCCTTGATTCTTTAATCAACATGGCTATGTAATAAAGAACGAGACATATCATAAAGGTTACAAGCCCAATGATTATCATCCAATATATTGCTGGTATTGTTTCCATAGTTAATGGTTTTTAAATTTATTCATAACTACTAAAGGATAGCAGAATATATCATTCTTTTCTACCCAATCATTTTCTATTTCCATCTGCGACCCATCTAGGAAATAACATAATGATCGTTGTATCGATTTACTAAACAGTATTTTTCATATGGTGATATAATTAGAACATGCAAAAATTTTTCATAAGACACAAACTATCAGTAGGAGATGTAGTTAATCTCTCTGATTCAGATAGTGAATTAATAATAAAGGAAGGAAAATATCAAATAGAGGACGTTATAGAAATAGAAACATATGAGAGACATTTCTACGGACAAATTACTGATATTACAAAGGGAAGTGTTGAAGTTCAAATTGTAGAGGATTTAGGTATTAGAGAAACTGAATATATTCCTAGTATAACGATCATACAATCTCTTAGTAATGATACAAAGTTTAATTATTTCATAGAAAAAAGTGTAGAGATTGGAATAGAGAGAATAATACCGATACAGTCTAAGTATTCATTAAAGAGTAAAGCAAAAGCCATAAAGGATACAGGATATTGGAACAAGTTAGTAAAAGATGCCGTTGAACAATCTAGAAATATATTCCCAACCATTATCGAAAGACCCATTAGGATTAATGAGTTAGCCAAATACTCTTTGGAGGGGATTAATATATGCCTTAGTACAGAGTCTGCAGGAGTTAAACCCAAGGATTTAAGAAAAATTCTTGAAAAGGATGATCTGTCCAAGCCTGTTCATATAGCTATTGGCCCAGAAAAGGGTTGGAGTAGTTCTGACGTTAAGGTATTTAAAGAATTAGGTTTTGAATTTGTAAAGCTTAAAGGCAACATACTAAGAACAGAGACAACTGGTCTCGTTATTGGTAGCATTATTAAGTATTTAAAGGGGGAAATTTAAAAACCTAAATGATAATTTTCAAAGTAAATAGAATTAAAAAACCATATCTTGTAAAATAAAGTATGTTAATCTTAATAACAGAAAAAGCTAAGAAAGAGGAGGTTGAAAATGCCAGTAAAGACTTAGATGGTTACATTAAGTTTGTAGTGGACATTGATAAAGGGGATTTAACAATAGGAGGAGATAGGCATTATGATGGAGAACAGCTTTTACTTGAGAATGGGAGCCTACAGAGCAATTTATGGGGAGGAGGATACGATCTAAGTTCTAAAGTAATTGATTACGATTCGATAATAAATATTAGACCTAGGGATAATAATCCCAGCAGAGAGGTTTTGGATATGAATATTAGAAAAGATATAGATAATATATTGAAAGAAAAATTAGGATGGTAGATTTAAAATCATTAGACACAAAATCATTAATCTTAGATATGACTACCAATCTCTCAAGAATTGGTAATTTTGTTCTAGATGAAAATTATGAGAAAGCAGAGTATTTTGTTGATGAATTGGAAGCATACATAAAAGAGCTCGACAAAAGAGAGTATGATGAAAGATTGAGCATATGGGTAGATAAAACCAAAGAAATTGTTAGAAATGTAAGAGAAAAAAATCTTGAAAGCAAATATATTGCAGATGACTCCTTCACAAGTGGAGTCGTTCTGCAAAATCGTGCTATAGCGTTTCTTTAGATATTTACTAAGGCCTCAATGTCCCTCCAAATACCTGCCAAGCTAGTAATGATTTCGCTACTAAGCTAAGTATGATATATACTTTTTCTCCATAAAGATAATCCTTCCAAGGACCAATTTTCTTGTATTGTAAAACCATATTAACAGCGAAACTGTTAAAGAAGAGAAATATGCTTACATATATCCAATATACAAAGGTAGGAATATCCCCACCTCCAAACTCCCTTATACCGTAGACATAAATACCAAACACTATCCAAGGAATTATTCCTGCTAAACATCCTAGGTAGTAAGTTAACCAATTAACTTTCTTGCTCTTACTGTTTTCAACCTCCATTGCCAAACCTAGAAGATTCATTAAAGCATCTAAACTGAAGATCATAACTAAACTTGCAAGATCATATATTCCAGTTAAAAAACTAATAGCTATCATCATAACACTCGCACTAAGAGCATACTCATACCATCTAACCTTGTTGATACCGAAAGCAAGGTTCTTTTCATATCGCTTTCTGTATACAGTTGATATGAAGAGATGAGCAAAAGCACTCATGAAGAAGAATATCGCTACAAACCAAGCAATATTTACCTCAGTAATTTGCTCTGTTGCAGACAGAAGGCTCTGTGATTCCACATCAAAGCTTAGGAAATTAATTGTAATTGGCACTATCCCCCTATCTGGGTCGCTTAATACTAGAACTAGTACACCTTGTACCGCATGAAATACTGCCATAACAAGATTAAATATACGAAGATTTTTTAATTTTTTATCCATTGTTCAAAAGAATAAAGTTATTTGCTGAAGAATATTTTATCACAGCTAACAAAAAGGGGGAATAATCCCCCTTTCAAACTACCTTTTTTTGCTAAGTATTTCTTACTTTAGGAAGAAAACTTACTTCTCTTCCTTTAAACCCTTTATACTTAGTTTTATTTTGCCTTGGCTATCAACACCAATAATCTTAACCTTAATAACATCACCTTCATTCACATATTTGTTAACATCTTTAACAAACTCATCAGCCATTTCTGAAACGTGCAAAAGTCCTGCTACACCAGGTGCTAGATCTACAAAGGCACCATATTTCATAATTGAAGCTACCTTACCACTATATATTTCTCCAACCTCAGGATGGAAATCATAGCTTGACACTAATTCTT
>SLPE01000051.1 GCA_007132145.1 Candidatus Izemoplasma sp. | reverse complement strand
GATGCGGATGAGATTCGGATGCGTCAGATTGCGGATGCGTCGGCAGTCCTTGCATGCGTCGCAAGGAACACTGTCTTGCGCTTCTCCACACAACAACATCGCCGCAAAAAAAAGCGCGGTTTCATGTTTACGCGTTCCCGTTTCGCCTTCGAAGACGTAGGCGTGGGACAAACGGTTTTTGCGCCGGCTCCGGATGAGCATGTGTATCGCTTCGGGCTGGGAAGCCTTCAAGGTTTCATACATGGCTCTCACGCCTTTTTCAAATGGTCCGTCACGTGTTCGAGGGCGGATGAGACGACCTCGTCGAGCGGTCGTGTTCCGTCGACGACTTTGATGCGCTCGGGATAGCGGGCGATCAACGCTTGATAGCCTTCGTATACACGCGTATGGAACGCGAGGCTTTCGAGGTCGAGGCGGTCGACTTTGCGACCGTTGCTGAAAACGCGATCGAGCCCCGTCTCGGGCGGAACGTCGATAAAGAGCGTCAAGTCGGGGAGACGGCCTTCAATCGCGTAGGCGTTGAGACCGAAGACGGTGTCGACACCGAGTTTTCTCCCGTATCCTTGATAAGCGAGGGAACTGTCTACGAAACGGTCGCATAGGACGATGCGGCCTTCCTTCAAGGCCGGAAAGACGATCTCGACGAGATGTTGGCGCCGTGCGGCGGCGTAAAGAAGCGCCTCCGTACGGGCGTCCATGTCGTCATGTCCGACATCCAAGATGATATCGCGGATCTTCTCCGCAATCGGTGAACCTCCCGGCTCGCGGGTCAAACAGAGCGCGCGCCCCTCAGACTCGAGGTGAGCGGCGACATGCTTGATGACCGATGTCTTCCCGGAGCCTTCCGGTCCTTCGAATGTGATGAATTTTCCTTTCACGTTGAGAACGCCTCCGTCCCTTGATGACATTATCGCACATTTGCGCTCGATTTTAAACCTTGAAATCGGATACGTTGCAAGTTTCATCACCAGAAGGCAACGGTTCGGGCACAGAAAAAGCGGCGCTGCGGAATCTTTCCCAAGCGCCGCTTCCGTTTTCAAGTCATCGTGACGCTTTGTCCGCTGTCATTCTTCGTATCGGACGCGGAAATACGCATAATCGTTGGCATTCCATGTATTGAACTCTTGGCGGACGCGTACGACGGTCGATGTGAAGAACGGTGTTTCGATGGCGTAGGTGTTCGATTCGAGCGCCCCGACGGCGGGGACGTCGATATTCCGTATCGACGCTGCCGTGAAATCACGAATATGGACCCTTTCTGTGGCGGCATCGTAACTCAAGTACAAACCGTTGGTCAGCCTTGCCGGCCCGCCGGGGATGCTTGTCCGAGAGCCGTTGACGTCGATGATCCACCATTCGTTGTTGTTGTCGCGGGCGAGGGTCTTTCCTTCATAGAACATGTCGCCCCAGATTTCAGCGTAAATGAAGGGGATGACGACTTTTCCATCCAAGTCCACAAGTCCTTGCAGACCGTTGTCATGTCTGATGACCAACAGTTGTTCTCCCGGAGCGTATTGTCTGATATCGCCCGAAAACAAGTACTCCAAGTCACGATTGAGAATCGTATCCGTGTTCACGTTCCAAATGCGGTCTTCCGTTAAAATGAGCAAGTTGTTCAAATCCATGCCCATCAGGTCGTGGATGATCTTCCCCTTGGAATCGATGATGACGTTACGGGTGTATTCCACTTCGAGTGTCCGATTGGCGACGCGGGTGACGCGGGCGTACAAGAAGCGGTTGATGTTTTCGTCGTCGACCAAGGTCCCGAAGATGTTGTCGATCCGATAATCCACGTTCAGGCGATTCACTTTGCCGTTTTTCAAGTCGATGGCGAACGTTTCAAGCAAAACCGCGTTTCCGGTCGCCGGATCGATGTAGGAATGATTCCTTCCGCCGGCATCGACGATCCGTTCCATCTGATAGAACAGCACACCGTCGAAATAACGGCGGTTCCCGACATCCGGAAGCATGAACGAAGACACTTGACGGTCCCTTCTCGCATCGAAGACGGACACGCGGTTGTCCTGTACGATCCGATAGTGGTTTTCCAATCCGATGTCCGTGAGATCGACACGAGGCGCGTCATCATATGCATCTCCGACGTCGAACTGATCCGCTTCTTCATGAACTTCCCGTTCACCGGTTTCGGTATCGACCCGATAGACGGTCGTTTCCCAGCCGGCATCGGTCAAGATGTCGACTTCTTCCACAAAGACGTTCTCTCCGTCCTCAACGATGATGCGTCCCGTGACGTCATAATCCAGATATGTCGCACGCGGCAAGACGACGTTTCCCATCGCATCGTAGACGGCGATGTCGCCGTTGTCGTACTGCACCTCGATGTAACCGCCGGAAACCCAATCCCAAAATGTGTCGATGAACGTGATGTCCGCGGAAAATTCGACAATGACTTTGTCCAAGGCCATCGAGTAGACGCCCCATTGCGGATTGTCCCTCCTGACGACGACGAACCCCGCCGAACTCATGCGCGCGTCGTTGACGATGGACCAGTTGCCCGTATTGATTTGGTCGATTCCCGTGACTGCGGGAATATCACTGTCGAAAGACGACATGGCGTTTCGCTCGAGGATGTGATACATCGGCAACGATCTACAGCCCGATAAGGTGAAAATGCTGAAAACGATCAAGCCAAGACATACGAGTTTCTTCATTGGAAACCTCCTATAATGGTTTTCATGAAACTTGAATCGGATGAAAAAGACTGTCCACATCACCGTTCACGCTCACGCAGAGGATGCGAACCCCGATTTCCGGATTTCAGCACAAGTGGCGTGCGGCGACGCTCCGCAAAACTCGAAGATCCGTATCATCGACCTTGCATGTCGATCAGCGTTGTCACCGGAATCTTCCGATGGAGACGTCTCCCTGTCTGCAGGCGCGGACGCATGGATGCGCGTTCGGTGCTTCACCGACCCTCAATCTTCATAGGTCACGCCGATGTAGACATAGTTTTCGAGCTCCCACGCGAAGCCTTCAGCGTGGATGCGCATGACGACAGCGTTGAGCAACGGCGTGTCGATCAGGTAGGTATCGAAAGCGAGTCCGTCTCTCTCGATCAGGATTTCGAGGAGGGCATTGCCGTCGTAATCACGGATGGCGAGTGCTTTCGTCCCTTCGCCGACGTCGTATTCCTCATGACTCAAATAGAGACCGTTGATCAGGAAACGGATGTCATCATGGGGAATCTCCGTCTTCTCTCCCTCGAGGTCGATGAGCCAGAAAACGCCGTCTTCGTCTTCAGCGATCGATTGTCCCTCATAGAAGTCCCACAGGTCGACGAAGTCGAACGGAACGGCGACGGTGCCGTCGAGGTCGATCAGTCCGATCAAGCCGTTGTACATGACGACCAACATCTCTACGGAGGGAATATAGTCGACCACACCGGTAAGCGACAACAACGCTTCGAGTTCATTGTTCAACAAGACATTCGACGCCAAATCGACGATGCGGTCGTCGTTGAGCCGTAACATCGCCCCCAAGTTGATGCCGGTGATGTCGTTGACGACTTCGCCCTTGGCATTGATGATGTACGTTCTCGTGATTTCTTCGACCAGGAACTTGTCATGGATGTCCAATGCCGCGACCACGGCGTATTTCGCGATACCTTCTTCATCGTAAAATACATTGATGGCATCGATGTAGAAATCGACGTCGAGTTTCGAGGTCTTCCCGGTCTTGAAGTCGATCGCGAACGTCTCCATGTAGTAGCTGTCTCCCCAGTTGTCGGTATACGTGTACTTGTCGTCTTCGCGTTGTACTTGTCTGTGGACTTGGTAGAACATCACACCGTTGAATATCGTTCTCTGAACGCCCGCAGGGCGCATGAACGATGCGACTTGACGGTTGTCTTCTTCATCGAAGACGCGTATCATGTTGTCGGAGAGGATGTAGAAATGGCCTTCGAGACCGAAAGGCGTAAGGTCGGTTCCCGTCAATCCCGCTTCTTCAAAGACATCTCCGACCTCATAGGTCTTCTCTTCTTGATGGACCGTCCTTGTCCCGGTGTCGACGTCGACCCGATAAGTCGTCGTCCGCCAACCCGCGGCCGTTCGTGTGTCGACATGCTCGAGGTAGATGGTCTCGCCGTCTTCTTCGATCGTGTCTCCATCGATCCAGACATCGAGGTATGCGCCTTTTTCGAGAACGGTGTGCCCCATGGCATCGATGATTTCAACGTCATCGTCATCGTACCAGAGGACCGCATACGCGCCGAAGAGACCGTCCGTGATGACGGTGATGTTTTCGATATCCGCATGTAGATCGACGAGCATCTTGCCCAAGGCGACGGAATAGACGCCGCGTTCGAAGGCGTCGTTTCGGACGACGAGGAAGCCGGCACGACTGAAGCCGGTCATGTTGAGGATGGTCAAATCCCCGAGGTCGTGTTGCGTGACTTCATCGATGGTGCGGATGTACCACTTGTTGTTCGTAAGGTTATAGACGGCCTTGTCCGTTCGCCCATCACCATTGTAGTCGCCGAAAACCGATACCATCGGCGCGCCCCCAAAGCGGTTGCTATAAATGGAATCTCCCGACATGGACTGGATCCACCACCGGCCGGTGGCCGGATCATAAAGGCCCAGGTCGGCCCGCCCGTCGCCGGTGAAGTCGTTGGGCAGTGGAAGGCGACCTCCTG
>SLPE01000070.1 GCA_007132145.1 Candidatus Izemoplasma sp. | reverse complement strand
ATCGTGGTAGGGGTCAGTTCCAAGTCGGTAATCGAGATGTCTCTTGGTTGTAGTTCACATGCGGAAAATGCAAAAGACCATACCAGTAAAAAGATGAATAGTGCACTTTTTCTCATGGACATATCCTCCCTATCTTAATTTTTGAACCAGGCTACAGGAATACTCTTATTATACCATCTCAATCAGATGTTTCAAGCGGGTCGGTCCTAGGGGGTCAGTCCTAGGAATCGGTCGATGTTTGGCGTTGTCTCCGTCAAGACCTGCATTCCGTTTTCCACCCTCACACGATGCACGCAATATGGTATAATGAGATGCGAAAGGAGGCAGAACATGAAAGTATTCATCAGCGCCGACATCGAAGGCGTCACCGGTATTTCCAATTGGTCGCAAGCGAATCACAAAGAACGCGTCTATGCAACGTACGCCAAGCGCATGAGCGAGGAAGTCAAAGCCGCCATCGACGGTGCCAAGGCGGCGGGCGCTCAAGACATCGTCGTCATGGACGCCCACGGCACGGGCGTCAACCTCGACATCGACATACTCGGGGAAGGCGTCACCCTCATCCAAGGATTCAACGGACATCCCGACGGGATGATGTACGGCCTCGACGAGACGTTCGACGCCGCGATGATGATCGGTTACCATTCCCCGGCGACTTACGACGGCAACCCCTTGGCACACACGTGGTCGTCGAGCCGCATCCACAAAATCGTGCTCAACGAAACCATCGCGAGCGAATGGTTGCTCAGCGCGATGACCGCAGCCGTCAGAGGCGTCCCTACGGTCTTCTCAAGCGGTGACGCCCGTCTAGGCGAACACATCAAGGCCTTGCATGAAGATGTCGTCTTCCATCCGACCTTTTCGGCTCGGGGGGCAAGCGTCGTCTACACCCACCCCGACGAGAGCACCGACGCCATCCGCAAACTCTCGGAAGCGTCGTTGCGCAAGCGTGTCTCCACGATGTCCGTCCCCGATTCTTTTCGGATCGAAATCACGTTCAAACACCATGTGGAAGCCTACCGCAGACATTTCTACCCCGGCGCGGTGAGGACCGACGACATGAGCGTCGCCTTCGAAAGCGCGGATTACGACGAGATCTTGACGTTTATCGCCTTCATGATGGTCTGATGCACGTCCTCGAGACAAAGAAAAAGGCGGACACGCTTGTGTTTCCGCCTTTTTCATGAGATTTTCATCCACTGACCGTTACCGTTTCACATGACGCGTGACCGCCTCATTCGTATCCCTGATAATTCCACACCACGGGCCTGTTGTCCGGATTCCAATGCCCACCATGTAGATCATCCCATGTGATCGGAGGCCCCGACAACGGCGAGTAGATCGTCAAATCGGAGGCGCCTTTGAACGCGTCGACACCGATGTATTGTACCCACAAGGGAATGACGATGCGAGGCAGGCTCGTGTATTGGAAGGCTCTCCCCCCGATTTCGAAGAGTCGGCTGTTCTTTCCGAATGTCAGCGATTCAAGCGAAAAGGTAAAGTGAAATGCGTCGCCGCCGATGCGTTCTACATTCGCGGGAATGTCGATGCGCGTCAGTGCAGACATGGAGAAAGCGTCAGATTCGATCCTTTCCAGCACACTGTCGGGAGCGAATGTGACCTCATGTAAAGCATGGGTGGACGCGAACGCGTATCTACCGATGCGCGTCACCGTCGCGGGGATGTCGACGTGTCGGATAGGGGATCCTTCGAACGCGCCGTAGCCGATGCGCGTGAGCGGCGCACCTTCAAGCGTTTCCGGCAAACGGAATTCGGTGAGTGGCCCCGAATAGGAAAGCCAGGTCGCTTCTCCATGAACGATTTCATAGGTGAAATCCACGTGTTTTTCCAACCATAACGCCATCAACGTGACGTCTTCCTCAAACATGTAGACGAACGGATACGTGACGAGTGCGTCGTCGAAAAACCAACCGGCGAAAGCGTGTCCCGCTTTTTGAGGATTCGGAAGTTCATGGAGTGCCGTGCCGTATGCAACCGTTTCATCGTCCAAGGGCGTGCCGCCTTTCGTGTCGAAAATCACCGTGTATGAAGCGGCCGCCCACTTCGCATACAGCGTCGCGCCGTATAACGGCATCGTCTCGTCTTCAAAGGGCATCGTCATGGCTTCATTTTCGTACCACCCGACAAACTCGTGTCCCGTTTTCTTCGGCATCGGCAACGGCGAAATCCCGCTTTCATACGGCGCACTTAACGCCTCGAGCGGCTCACCGCCGCGTGTGACGAAGACGATCGTGTACTCGAGCGCCTCATAAAGGGCCGTCAACGTCGTATCCTCGGTAATCGTTTCGAACGGCTTGTCCCAGCCGATGAAGTCGTAGCCTTCACGTTGCGGTTCCCTTGTCGCATAGCCGCTTTCTCCGTCCAAGACGTAATAAGCGCTCAAGATGGACCCGTCGTGATCCGTGAACTCGACCCGGTGATAGAGAGGGTCTTCCTTCGCTTGCCAAAGCGCATGCAGTCGCATGTCCGAAACGACGCCATCGGTGGCCGTGAAATTGCGTGCACGCAGTTCGGGCTCGAAAAACCACCCGAGAAAGACATGCCCCTCCCTTTGCGGCTCCGGCAAGTCGATCGTCTGAGCGTAAGGGACGCCTTCGAGGGTCGGCACTTCGCTGCCGCCATGCGAATCGAACGTGACCGTGTACGTATCGACATCGTACTGTGCATACAAGGTCGTATCTTCAGTGATGCCGGTGTAGGGCGCGCTCCATCCCGTGAAGGTGTGTCCTTCACGTTGTGGCTCCTCCGGGACGATGGCATCTTCACCGTGCTCGAGTGTCTGCACGCTGAAGATCATCCCGTCATGGTCTTTGAACACGACTTCGTAGGTGGTAGCTCTCCAGTGCGCATGCAACGTCCAATCCCCGAGAATCCGGGTATTGTCGTCGATGACGATGTCGACATCCTGTTCATACAGATACCAGCCGATGAAGTCGTAATGCTCCCTTTCCGGGATGGGCAGGGTCACTTTTCCGCCGTATTCGAGCCATTCCAAGGGCTCCAAAGGATCGCCGCCATGCGTCTTGAACGTCAAGGATACCGGTGCGCCCATCAAGGGCGGTGTTTCCGTCTCGAGCACATCGCGTCTCACCCCTACGCAACCGATGAGGACCGCCATCGCAAACACCATCGTCATGAGTCGAATCTTCTTCATACGTCTCCATCCTCCCTGATACTCTCCAGCCCGATTATACCATCTTTTTCATGACTGTGATGGCAAATTCATCGATGGAAGACTTGAGAAGGACGACGCTTTGACGATTTCATCTCTGTTTCGTACGCAAGTGTCTTTTGACGTTTTTGACGTGTTCCCTCTTCGTGACGGCATCTTCTTTCCTGACCGTTTTGAAGATGTGATGGAGTTCTTCGATCTGGTCTGCGTTCAAACGGGGAACGTCCTTTTTCAGATGTTTTCTCAATTGTAGCGGTTCGATGACGGGAATGCTCGGACTCGTGATCTTCTTTTCGCTGTTCGCCGTCAAGACGATGACCGAATCGATGAACAAGTTCGTCTTCAATCTCTTCCGCAAGTAGACGATGTGATTGCGGTTCTGTTTGATCGGGTTGTAAATCTTGAACTCGCTACGGCCGAGATACTGCGTCCACGTCTCACTGTTTCCGTGTCCGTAGATCTTGCCGCTGTACGATTTCGTCTCGATGACGAAAACGCCGTATGGATTGATGACGATGTGGTCGATTTCGACCGTGTGGAAATCATCCCGGAACATGAAGCCGTGAAACGACCGTCGCTTGCCTTCCTTGTCCCTGCCGATGAGCGCTCTGACGATGATTTCACCCAAGGCGCCCTTCCCGGCCGGTGTCCGGATGTAGAGCCCTGCGGCGACGAGCAAGATGACGACGACGATGAGAACGATGTGCATCATCGACACCCTTTCATGACATGTTTTTTTCGGCGCGGACGTCTTGTCCGCCCCGACAAGATTCAACTACGTTTTTTCGATCAAAACCCATTGCGCTTCGAAAGCGCCATAGATCTCCCTCGACCCGATGTCGTATCCGTTCTTGTACATCCGGCCATAGCACTTCTTGTATTTCTTGAACTGCTCGAGCGGGCTGCGGAAGATGAAGACCGCGACATCGGTGTTGACGTTCCTCGCGAGAAACGGTTGCCCTTTCCGTTTCGCCCACAAGGACGCGAGCGTCTCCCGTTCCTCTTGGCGCATCGGGAAGACCCGTGTCGTCCCGTCGACGAACGCGATACGCGTCACGACGCCCTTGTGCTTCACGGCGTGATCGACACGACAGAGGTCTTCGTAAGTGGCGACTTCCGCTTTGCCGAGACAGAGGATGCTGCCTGGGATGCCGTGACCGAGAATCGTGTAAGCGCACCGCAAACAATCGCGTCGTGCATCGGCATCCGCACGCTTAGCGGACGTCGTCCGCAAAGGACAATCTCCGACATGCAACGCTCCCTCTTTTTCGAACACGGGCTTTTCTTCGCAGATGCTCAAGAGACGTGCCCCCGTCTTCCGTGCGATTTCGCTATCGAGCCAGCGCATCGGACCCGGAGGTTCCCAGACCTCGGCGGATGTGTCCACTCGACGATACGGTTCGAGGACGGGGAGTTCGACTTCGACCGCGTCGCATCCCTTCGCTTCGATCCGCTCGAGACGTCGGCT
>SLPE01000212.1 GCA_007132145.1 Candidatus Izemoplasma sp. | reverse complement strand
GAGTGCCAGAATCCGGAAAAAAGGTGGTACCGCGGAATACGTTTCGTCCTTGAGAGCTTTTTCGAGGACGATTTTTTTAAGTTGAGGAGTGAAGACATGAAATGGCGAACAGGACATGAAATAAGACGGATATGGCTCGATTTCTTCAAATCGAAGAACCATGCGGTCGAACCGGGTGCGAGCCTGGTGCCGATATCCGACCCGACCTTGCTTTGGATCAACTCGGGCGTTGCGGCGTTGAAGGACTATTTCGACGGGTCCCGCATGCCCGCGAACCCGCGCATCGTCAATGCGCAAAAGTGCATCCGCACCAACGATATCGAACACGTCGGGAAAACCGCGCGTCATCATACGTTTTTCGAGATGCTCGGCAATTTCTCGATCGGCGATTACTTTCGTGACGAAGCGCTCGCTTGGGCGTTCGAATTGTTGACGGACAAGGACAAGGGCTACGGTTTCGACAAGAAGAGACTCTACATGACCGTCTACCCCGACGACGAAGAGACGAAGAAAAAATGGAGAGCGCTCGGTGTCGAGGAAGGACACATCATCGAGAACTCCGGCAATTTCTGGGAAATCGGCACCGGCCCTTGCGGTCCGTGCACCGAAGTGTTCTACGACCGGGGGGACGCCTATGGTGAAGACGACCTCCGCTTGATTGCGGAGGATATCGAAAACGACCGTTACATCGAAGTCTGGAACATCGTCTTCTCCCAGTTCAACGCGAAACAGGGTTTGGACCGGGAAGCGTATCCCGAACTCCCGAGCAAGAACATCGATACCGGCATGGGACTCGAGCGGATGGCGTGCATCATCCAGGGCCGGGAGACGAATTTCGAATCCGACCTGTTCTTTCCGGTCATCAAGCACATCTCGAAAATCGCCCATCGTCCTTACGACGGTTCGATGTCGTTCAAGATCATCGCCGACCACATGCGTGCTGTCGTCTTCGCGATGAACGACGGTGCGACCCTCTCCAACGACGGTCGCGGGTACGTGCTCCGGCGACTGTTGCGTCGTGCGGTCAAACACGGCCGTCAACTCGGCATCGACCGCCCGTTCCTCAAAGAACTCGTCGATTCGGTCGTCAAGATGATGGAAGAAGGCTATCCAGAACTCGGCAAGACGGTATCTTTCACCAAGACCGTCGTCGAGAAAGAAGAAACGAAGTTCCTCGAGACGTTGTCGCAAGGGGAGAAGATCCTCGAAGGCCTTCTCGAGAAGGACGACATCGTATCGGGGAAAGACGCGTTCACCCTTTACGACACGTACGGATTTCCCCTCGAGTTGACGATGGAAATCGCGCAAGCGCGCGGCGCACGCGTCGACCAAAGCGGTTTCCGCTTTGAAATGCGTGCCCAACAGGACCGTGCCCGCTCGGCCCGCAAGGCGCATACGTCGATGAAGGATCAAAATGAAGCCTACCTCGCTTTCAAGACGCCTTCGGCATTCGTCGGCTACGAAACGACCACGGCGGAAGCCCGGGTCGTTCGTGTGTTCGAAGACGGCGTCGTCTTCGACAAGACGCCTTTCTATGCCGAAAGCGGCGGGCAGATTTCCGATGTCGGCGTCGTCAAGAAAGACGGAGAAAGCTATCACGTCGCCGATGTCGAACGGTTGCCGAACGGTCAACATCTGCACATAATCGAAGACCATGCCCTAAAAGAAGGAGACCGCGTCGAACTGCGCGTCGACGAGGAACGCAGACAGCGGATCATGGCCCATCATTCGGCGACGCACCTTCTCTATGAAACATTGCGGGAATGTCTCGGTTCCCATGTGAGCCAGCAAGGCAGCCATGTCGGACCCGATTATCTCCGCTTCGATTTCAACCATGTCGAGCTTCCCGACGAAAAGACGGTTCTCGACATCGAACGACGTGTCAATGAAAAAATCGCCGCCAACGAGGAAGTCGCCGTCGAACACGGCACCCTCGAAGAAGCGGAAGCGAAAGGCGCCATTGCGGAATTCGGAGAAAAATACGACAGCCGGGTGCGGATGGTACACATGAGCGGAACCCTCGACTTGTGCGGCGGCACACACGTCGAGAAAACCGGAGACATCGAACGCTTCGCGATTGCGGGCGTCGAAACGAAAGGGTCCGGCATCTACCGGATCACCGCGCTTGCGAAAGACCGTGTCTTCGCCATCGAGGACTTCACCATGGGCGTCGATGAAAACCTCGAACAACTGCGAAACAAGATCGGACAACTGTCGGCACGCGCCGAAGCCTCCGGCATCGAACTGGACGCCGACCTGCCCGAAGAGCCGCAAATCCGGGGAACGTACCAAGACATCCTCGATAAACGGACGTACGCCAAAAACCTCCAACAGACCGTCAAACGTCTCGAGAAGAGCTTCGCCGAGCAAAAAAGTAAAGCGGCGATGACGCATCTTGAAAAATACCTTTCCCAAGCGGAAGAAGGAAAAATCGTCCTCAAGACCGCCGGCCTCGATCCCAAGAGCGTCAAGGACCTCGCCGACGGGCTCATGGAACGGATGAAAGAAGGACTCGTCTTCATCGCCAACGAAGCCTCGGGGAAACTGTTCCTCGTCGCCAAGTCCAAAGGCGACATTCACGCCGGTGAACTCGTCAAGAAAGCCGCGCAAATCGCCGGCGGCGGTGGCGGCGGGCGACCCGATTTCGCACAAGCCGGCGCCCGCGACATCGGCAAGATCGACGACGTCATCCGCTTCGTGAAGGAAAAGACCGCATGAAGATCGTCGGACTCGACGCCGGCAGTAAAACGCTCGGCGTCGCCATCAGCGACAAACACCGGCTGCTCGCGAGACCGCTCGCGACGATCCGTTTCAATCCCGGCGACGAAGCACGGGCGATCGACGAACTGAAACGGTTGCTCGCAGCGCATGAAACGGAGACGATCGTCCTCGGACTCCCCAGGAACATGGACGGCACGAAAGGCGCGCAAGCCTTGATGGCCGAAGCGCTCAAGGACATCATCGAAGAGGCGCTCGGCATCGATGTCGTGCTCTGGGATGAGCGTCTGAGCACGAAAATCGCCGATGCGACCACCAAGCTGAGCGGCATGCGTCGAAAGAAGCGGAAACGCGATATCGACCAAGAGGCCGCGACCCACATCTTGCAAGGCTATCTCGACTACATCACAACGAAGGAGGCCCGATGATGAAGGACAAGATAATGCGCATCGTAGACGAAGAAGGCAATGAGCAGGCATACGAGATCTTGTTCACCTTCACGTCCGACGTGACCAAGAAATCGTACGTCGTGTACAAGAAACCCGGCGACAGCGAGGAAGTCTATGCCAGTATATACACGGTGAAGGATGACGAAGGCGGCGATCTCCTGCCGATTGAAACCGACGCCGAATACGACATGGTCCAAGAGAAACTCGATGCTTTTCGCGATGAAGAAGACGACGAGTGAGTATCTCGAACGTTTGAACACGCGCGTCGATGACGACGCGCTTTTTGCCTTGCGCACCCTTGCTGAAAAGGAGGGCGTCCCGCTGATCGCCGCGGAAAGCTTGCGTTTCCTCAAGCAGATTGTGCGCATGATCGACGCCGAGCGGGTGCTTGAAATCGGCACGGCGATCGGGTACACGAGCCTTGCCCTTGCGCTCGATGCGCCCGGGCTGCACGTCGTCACCATCGAACGCAACGAGACCATGGCGCGTCTTTCCCGTGCGCATTTCGCCGAATACGATGTCGAGGGAAGGATCACACTCGTCGAAGGCGACGCCTTGAGCATCGACCCCGCTCGCATAGAGGGCGTCTTCGACCTCATGTTCATCGACGGCGCAAAAGCGCAGAGCGGGCGTTTCCTCAAACGTTTCGAACCGCAACTGCGCCGTGGAGGCGTCGTCGTCATCGACAACGTCCTTTTCCGCGAGTTGATCGGGACGCGGACCGCGTCTAGGCACTTGAATCAACTGCTTCGAAAAATCGACACGTTCAACCGTGAACTGATCGACGACCCCGCCTACGATACGGTCGTCCATCCGATCGGCGACGGGCTTTCCGTCGCCATAAAAAAGAGGTGAGACCCATCGAACTCGCCGTGACGTTCGCGCATGCCTCGAACGAAGAAAACATCAAGATGAACGCCGACATCATCCTCGCCGGTCTCGAAGGCTTCGCTTCTTCTCAGCGGCGCACTTTTTCCGTGGATCAGCTCGCTTCTCTCGCCACTTCGTGCGCAAAAGCGGGCAAGACGCTTTGGGTCGATGCGACGGCGCTCGTCCACGAGCCCATGCTTGCGGCACTTGAAAGTGCACTACGTGCACTTGAGGGTGTCGCGTTCGGACGGTTGTTGTTTGCGGACCCGGCGGTCTATGAAAAAGCGCCGACGTCGCTTCAGGACCGTCTACATTTCCATGCTCCGATCTTGACGTGCAACGCCGAAGACATCGATGTCTGGCATCGCCTCGGATGTGTCGGGGCGACGCTTTCGAACGAACTCACCCTCGAAGAGATGACACGGATTTCCAAGGAGACGTCCTGTCCCTTGTCGCTGATCGGACACGGCGCCGTCGCGATGATGCATTCGCGCCGGCGGTTGGTCACCGCCGCTTTTGCCGGGCGCGGACGCGATTTTGAACGCCCCGGCGACGTCCGCATCCGCGAAGCCGTCCGCGACGAAGCCCTCCCCGTCGTTGAAGACGGGCACGGAACGCATATCTTCCGCGCCCTTC
>SLPE01000160.1 GCA_007132145.1 Candidatus Izemoplasma sp. | reverse complement strand
GTCGGAAGGGGAGAACCGACTATGAAGGGCTACTATGTCATGGTCCATGACACGACCATCGTCATGTACGGGTGTGACGGAGAGACCATCGAAGACCTTCCTTTCCAATCCTCGAAACGGACATATCCGATCGCGCATTGCGCATGCGTTTTCGACTACAACCAGGAAAGACCCGTCTTCGCACCGGACAAGCCGGTGCACGGCACCCACGCCAAGCGCATCTTCGTCGAAGAGACGATGATGGCGGGGTGGACGTACCGCTTCGAGGACCTGTATGGCGAAATGGTCGATTTCATCTTCAGTCATATTCCCGAACAAGACGCCGACGTCACCTTCTTCGTCGCCCTCTCCGATGAAAACAAGATGTTCGAAAAAGCGTTCAATCGACTGAAGACCGTCATCAAGCCGATTGCGAAGAAGTATCGGATCAAACAGTACAACGTCTTGGACTGGCACCTCACCAAACATGCCGCCATCGATTACATCCGCTACAAGACCGACCAGCACATCATCGACGTATCGCCTCAGGCGATGGGTGACCTGACCATGGAACAAACTTTCACGACCGACGCTTTCGATCAATTGAAAGCGTCGTTGCGACGTCTTTTGAACGAAGAACAGATATACGCCGAGGACATCGTCGAGGATCTGTTCCATGAAGTGTTGAAAAGCGAAGAAGAGACCTTGACGTACAACGTCAAGGACTATGCCTTGGACATTCCCGCACTCGAACTCAAAGCGGCGTTTGAAAACCACATCATTTCCGCCTTCACCGACTTCGACAAGAACATCTTGCCCGACTTGCCTTCGGGGCTCGTCGTCTTCATCGACTTCGCCAGCGATTTCTTGAACGACTACATTCAGAGCGTCTTTCTCAAAACCGATGTGCAGATTCGAGCCGTCTTCATCGAAGACATGCGCAAGTATCTGTTTCGCTTCGGTCTTGCAGTCGCGGCGTTGAATCGGAGTTTCATCGCCTTCAAGATCAAGAAAGACGTCAAGAAGAGAGGGTTCGTGAAACAGTTCATGCCCCGAGGAACGGACATTTACAGATTCCATTTCTTCACAGAGTTGTTCGGTTTCGACTTCGATGTGTCCCTTGAAGACTTGACATTCTTGTAAACGCTTCCAAATAAAGGTTGTCCCCGCTTCCGTCCCGTGCTATATTGAGGATATCCATCCCGGTTGGAGAGGTGTATCCATGAAACGAACGCTCGATTTGAGAAACTATGTCAACGAAGCGATGCGTCACCCCTACGTCAAGGGCTTCGCCATTCACGTCCACCACGACGGAGCCGACCACGTCCACACCGATGGCAATCTTCAAGAGAATCGCCGTTTCTTCGCCGCAAGCGTCACCAAACTCTTCGTCACCGCGTGCATGCTTCGGCTACTCGATGAAAAGAAGCTTTCTCTCGAAGACACCGTCGTCTCCCATCTCGGAGACATCCTCCCCGAACGTTTCCACACCTACAAGGGACACGATTACACCGACACGCTCACCATCCGGCATCTCATGTCGAATACGTCCGGTCTTCCCGATTACTTCGACAAAGAGACGACGAAGCGTCTGCTCGCCTCTCAAGACGAGACGTGGGGTTTGCGGCCGGTCATCGATTACGTCAAAGACAAGGACGCGCATTTTCCCCCGGGCCATCGCAAGAAGGCGAAATACTGCGATACGAACTATCAACTACTCGGCGCCATCATCGAAAAGAACAGCGGCCGCTCCTTCGCCGAAAACGTCTCTGAAAACATCACCAAGCCCCTGAACATGAAAGACAGCTACATGTACGACGGGCGTGAAGACAAACGACTCGTGAACATCTTCTACAAAGACAAAGAAATCGTCCTGCCCCAATACTTGGCTTCGATCGGCGCCGAAGGCGGACTCGTCTCCACCGCGAGCGACCTCAACGTCTTCCTGCGCGCCTTCTTCGCCGGAGAACTCTTCGACAAGGAGCATCTTCCCCTTCTTTACGACTGGCGCTTGCTCTTCGGACCGGGTCTGTTCTTCTACGGTGTCGGCATCTCGATGCAACCGATCAACCTCTTCAAGATGAAAAAGGGCTTGATCGGTCACTGGGGACACTCCGGTGCCTTCGCCTTTCACGACCCGCGACTCGACGTCTACTTGAGCGGCACCGTCAACCAGTTCGTCGGCCACAACAAAGCCGTCGGCGTGATGCTCAAAGCGCTCAAGGCCTTGCGTTGAACGACGCCATCAAAGAGAAGACCGTTCGTAGGATGTTCCTCACCGAACGGTCTTCTTTTCATGACTTGTTCAGTTTCACTTAACCACCCGTGTCTCGACATTTCATCTTCATATACTCGGAAAACAACGAAAAATAGCGCAAGTTAAGGAACAATGGATTGTCAAACCCCTTGTCCGCACGTATAATTGAGATTAAGGAGGGATGAATATATGCCGGATGTCATCGACAACGTGAAAGTCGGGTCATTGATCAAGAAATTGCTCAAAGAGCGGAACATGACCCAAGAACAACTCGCAAACACCTTGAACATCTCGAAGTCCGCAGTCTCGCAAAACCTCAACGGGAAGAGTTCTTTCGACATTCAGAATCTCATCAGGATTTCAGAACTCTTCAACATTTCTCTCGACGAGCTCATCAGCCAGAAATCGGGAGGAGACCGCAGTATCGTGTCGGAGTATGAGCGACTCGTCAAAAAGGATGTCGAGGCGCTCAAGCACGTTCCCGCCGAGGAACTGAACGTCAAGGAGCCGGACTTGTACGGAAAAACGCTCGTCGACTATGTCATCGAGTACAACCAAGTCGAGATGTTCGAGTACTTGGACCGTGCCGACGTACAACTCTACAATGAACGTCACCATCAGGCGCGGCGGATTTTGCTCAAGGTCATCGTCTTCATGCTCGAGAAGAATCTCGACGGTGTTGAAAAGTACATTTTCGACTACACAAGACTCTTCGGCGCGTTCGACATCCCCGATGACGACACACGAGCCGTGATCATGAAACTCCTCGAACGCGAAAACAAGCAACCTCTCGTCGAAAGATTGATGACTTCGAAAGTGCCCAAACCCGTCACCTACATCAAAGTCATCCCCTATACGCAACATCTGCGGATTCTCACGAAACGGCAGTGGATCGAACACATTGCGATGTATCGCATGACACGCGTCTTGAAAACCTACCTTTCCGTGTTCGACCTCCTCGAGGACTACGCCTACATCATCAAGTGTTTTACGACACACCGCTTCATCGAAGGGTGTCGACGCATTCTCGACGCCGTTCCGAAGAAACCGCGCGGAGAGTATGAACTCTACACGATGGGCGCGCAAAAATCAGCGCGCGCCATCGCCGCCTTGAACGACCGCTCCCTGTTCGAAATCGTCGTCGAGAAAGGTCTGTATTCCGATATCGACGCACTGGTCGCGACCTTGATTGAACGAAGACAATCGGTATTGTACGAACATTGCTTGAACAGTCCCGATCTCGAAATCGATTACGTCCTTGTCCTGCGTAAAGCCGTTGAACAAGGCGATATGTCATTGTTGCGACGACATATTGAAAAACTGACGCAGGACGAAAAGAATCAACTACTCGCGAAAACCGATGCTTACGATGTCGAAACGATGGAATTTTTGTTAGGGGAAAATGCGCAGTTCGTGAGCAAATACCACAACACCGATACGTTCACAAAGATCAACCAGGTCATCCGTCATTTGCTCAAACGAAGAGAGGGAGAGAAGAACGATGACTGAAACCATGCGTGAAATATTCGAGTACGCCGTGATGGGACTCCTGGTCCTCCTGATCGTCCTCGCGATTGCGACACTCGTTTTGAACATCGGGTTCTCGAAGTACTTGAGAAGCCGGAAATACCGCATCACGACGAAATCCGAATACGAACCGACCTCCGGCTTGGAAACGTTCACCATTCACATCTTCAACAACAATCTCACCGACACCCGGCTCGCCGCATTCGGGTATACGTACAAGCACCGGACCATCGATTACTACAAGACCTACTTGAAACAGATCGAGACGTCGGCGCAAGGCAAAGTCGTCATTCCTTCCCGCGATGCGATCAAGGTCCGTGTCGACATCGATTCGCTCCTGAGCGTCATCCGCGACTACAATGACGGCACCGTCAAGGTGAAACCGCTCAAGTGTTTCGTGACCGATACGTTGGGCATGACGACACACACGAACGCCAAACCGATCCGCAAAGTCATCAAGAAGAAGCTCGTCGAACTCCGCGACGAAGCGCGCAAAGCGCGCAAGGCGCAACTTTCGGCACAAAGAGAAGAACGCCGTGAACAACGGAAGAAAGCCGCGGAGATGCGGAAAAACCAGTGGAAAGTGCGCAAAGAACGTTGCATCATGTGGGTCAAGGAACGTTGGAGTCGACTCCGCAAACGAAAAAAGAAGTGAGCATCCGCTCACCGTACGACCAAGCGAACCGCTGTCTTTCGGACGGGTTCGCTTTTTTTTGTCTCGTATCCAAGGCTCGGCCCGACCCTATTGTCAGTTATGAAAAAAGCCGCTTTCCCACCAGGGGAAAACGGCTTGCGGCGTTTCACATCGCAAGGCGGGATGGTTCGGCGTTCGCACGCCTCATTCCCTATCGACCGAAACACCCGGTTTCGTTTCCCGTGTCCGGTCGTGCTCTTCTTTTTCGATCTTCGCTTTGTCTTTCGCGTCCTTTTGCGCCTTGCTGTCCAAACTCTTCTCGC
>SLPE01000158.1 GCA_007132145.1 Candidatus Izemoplasma sp. | reverse complement strand
TCATCATCGCTCAGATTGTGAAGGACAATTCCATCGTCGATATGGTTTGGGGAATGGGCTTCGTCATCGGGAGTCTGAGTACCTTGGCCTTTACCGAGGAGCCCACTGTACTTTCATACGTCATCGTCGGTTTCATCCTCGTATGGGGCTTGAGATTGTCGGGAAGGCTGATCAGGAGGAACTGGGGAAGACCCGAAGATTTCCGATACGCGCAGTGGCGGAAAGAATGGGGCGACAAAGTCGTCGTCACGGCGTTTTTCAAGGTGTTCATGTTGCAAGGGCTCATCAATTTCGCGGTCGGTTCCGCGAGTTATGCGATCATCCGTTTCAATACGTTCGAATTCGGAGGATGGTCGACGCTCGCCGTTGTCGGAGGACTCTTCATCGCCTTCACCGGGCTGTTCTTCGAAGTCGTCGGTGACGAGCAACTGCGACGGCATATCCGCAAAGGCGACAAGACCTTGATGACATCGGGTCTTTGGAAACTCACGCGACATCCCAATTATTTCGGTGAAATCCTGATTTGGTCGGGGCTTTATCTGACCGGTTTCTCGATGATCGGCACCGACATCGGCTTCGTCTTCTACGGCATCCTCGTCGTTTCACCGTTGATCATGGCGACGGTGTTGATCAAAGTGTCGACGCCGTTGCTTGAAAAGAGCATGGCCGGATATCCGGGTTGGGACGATTATGTCGAAAGGACGCCGATGCTCTTTCCATGGGGAAGAAGAGGGACGGCTGCCAAAAGATGAACGTCCGACAACGTATCGCGTATGCCTTTTTCATGGCGCTGCTCATCATTTTCACGGCAGTGGGTTATGCATGTTCAATAGACCATGAGCACACGCTCACATTCGACAGTCGCGGTGGCCGCGAGGTCGAAGCCCTGAAGGTCGTCGAAGGGACGCTTTTCGCGTTGCCTGCGACGATGAGAGAGGGGCATGTCTTCTCCGGATGGTACAGTGAACCGGAAGGCGGAGAACTTTTCAAGAGTCACACGACGTTCGAGCAAGATACGACATTGTACGCGAGGTGGGAAACCGTGGCATATCAAGACCATCTGGATTCAGAGAAAAACCCGTTGGTGACGATCGAGATCCGCGATCTCGGCGTCATCGAGTTGGAGTTGTTTCCGAAGGTCGCACCCAATACCGTGAGAAACTTCATCGCCTTGATCGAAAAGGGTGTCTACGACGGCGTCGGCTTCCATCGGGTCATCGAAGACTTCATGGTTCAGGGCGGACAGATCGCGACGAGTACGTGTACGATCGAAGGCGAGTTCACGAGCAATGGGTTCACGAACGACTTGAAACATACCCGCGGCGTCATTTCCATGGCGAGGACCATGAATCCGAACTCGGCGAGCAGTCAGTTCTTCATCGTCCACAAGACGAGTCCGCATCTCGACGGTCAATACGCGGCTTTCGGCGGCGTGATCAGCGGGTTGCACATCCTCGATGCGATCGCCTCGGTCAAGACGGATCACAACGATGTGCCGCTTCAAGCCGTCGTCATCGACACGATGCGCGTCGATACGAAAGGTGTCGATTACGATCCGCCGGTTTGTGTAGGTGGAGGAAATTAAGGGCGGAAGTCCCCCGCTTTGTGAGAAAGACGCGAAAGCGGATGCCTGATAACGTCGTCCATGAGCGTCTTTAACGGTTGCGTCGCAAATTGCCCCTTCTGTAAGGGGTTTTTCTTTTGGACATGAAGGGCGGAATATCGGCACCTAAACGTCGTTTTTGTTTGTCTTTTCAAGGCACACCGTAAAAGAATCCGATGAATGCCTTTCCAATCGGGTCTAATCAAGGTATCATGAAAGTACGATTTCAAGGACAAAAGAGGTGGACACATGCATGATCTTCACAAACGGTTGACGGCCATGCTCGATGCGTTGGATTTCGAAGTACTCTGGCCGGGGTTCAAGAGACAGGACTTCGCCCTCTACGACGATGAAAGCGTCGTCATGGAGAATCGTGAAATCGAAAAGACCGATGTGTTCTATGGCAACACATCGATCCCTTTCGAAGGGGGCCGGCTGGCCATCTGGCATGTCGATGCCGCGACGAGGGCCCTTCCGCTGCCCCGGTTGGCGTCGCTCATCGTCCATGAAATGTTCCATTCGCATCAAGTCGAACACGAAGAGACGCGCTATGGAAACGAAATGCTCGGTCTCCGTTATCCCTACGACAAAGCGAGCATGATGGAGAAGCATCACGAAGGGCGTCTGCTCGCTTCGATGCTCGAACACGGTGAAGAGGAGACGTTGCCGCTTTTCGCCGGCATCCGTGAACACCGTCGTCAAAGGATTCCCGACGCTGTCGCCTACGACGAAGGTATCGAGACGTTCGAAGGGATGGCGACCTATGTCGAAATGAAAGCGCTCGAGCATCTCGATGAACAACGGTGGGTCGAAGAACGCGACCGCATCCTCGATCACTTGAGCGATCCGGGACACTTGATGTCCGTAAGGATGAGAAACCACCACGGCGGTTATGCGCTCCTGGCTTTCGCCGAGCACTCGGGTATCGTCGTCAAGCACGCCGTTGGAGATGAAGACCGAAGCATCGCCGCCATCGTCTTGAACGGCGTTGCCGCAGCCGATGTGAGCATCGAACATGTCCCGGAGGTCGCTGCGCGGGCCGCCTCGGAAAACGAGCGGCTGGAGACGTCCTTGAAACGGATCATCGGCGAAGCGGCTTCACATGGGGAAGGACGATTCCGCCTCGTCGGATTCGATCCTTTGAATTGCCGTTATCACAAAGGCTGGTTGATCAACGAACAATACGCCGTGCTGGCCGACGGCCATGAAAAGAAGGTCTTTCGCGGCCGCTCGCTCATGCGCCTTCATGACGACCATACGGTGACGGAATGGTATCACTCGGAACGAGGGGATGAATAGAGGGGCTTATGAGGCGCATCGTCTTATAGTCTTTTGAAGCGTCCATACATGTGTGTGGATGACAACCTTGTCAAAAGAAAAAACCTGATTCCGATGATGCATGCGGAATCAGGTTTTCATGTAAGGACGGTCGGGGACGGCGAATGAATTCCCCGAACGTGCTTCTCGTTCAACGTTTGCTCGCGTCGTAGGGTTCGCCGATGGCTTTGGGTGCCTGGGATTCTTTCGAGAAAATGACGAGGATGACGAGTGTGAGAACATAAGGGACCATTTCATAGATTTGTCTGGGCAAGTCGATGTTTCTCAAAAGCATCAGCGAATCGTATTGCGACTGTACGACGTACATGAAGGAAAAAATGATGGAAAAGACGAAGACGCGCAAGGGTTTCCATTGCCCGGAGATCAAGATCGCCAAGGCGAGGAATCCCATACCGTGGACATGCCCGTCGAAGCCGTTGTGGAAGGAAACGATGTAGGCGGCGCCGCCCAAACCGGCGAGCAACCCTGATATCAAGATGCCGATGTAGCGAACCTTGTATACGTTGATGCCCAAAGAATCGGCGGCGTGGGGATTTTCTCCGCAACTCTGGATACGCAGACCCAAACGTGTCTTCATGAAGACGATGTAGACGATGAGTAGGACGCCGAGTCCGATGAAGGTTGAGAGGAAGGCGTTTTGAAACAAGAAACCGCCGATCAAGGGGATGTTTTCCAAAAACGGGACATCGATTCGATAAGAAGCCGAGATGATGATCTTGTCCGTAGCCTGTCGGGTCACTGGATTGATATAGAACGTCCGCGCGGTGAACACCGCGATGGCGGGCGCGAAGATGTTGAGTGCGGTCGCGCTGATGATCTGGTTGGAGTTCATCGACACGGAGGCGAAGGCGTGAGCGATCGAGAATACCATGCCGGCCAAAGCGCCTGCGAGCAGACCGCACAACACGGCCCACTGCAGAGGCCAGTCGTTGGTGACGGTCATGAAAAAGATGACGACGGCACAGATGAAACCGCCCATGACCATGATGCCTTCGAGGGCGATGTTGACGACACCGCTCCGTTCACTGAACAATCCGCCTAAAGCGACGAGCATCAAGACGATCATCACCGGAACGCCGTATCTCGAAATCGGATCAAGCAATTGAATGAGTGCATCCCACATCATACATCACCCACTTTCCCCTTGTAAATCGACATCGCGCTTCGTTTTCTTGCGCAAGTAGTTTGCGATCATCTGCTTCGTAAAGAGACTCAATGCGCTGAAATAGATGATGAAACCGATGATGATATCGATGATTTCTTCACGGAAGACGTTTTGGATCAACCAGCCGCCGCGATAGATGATGCCGTAGAAGAACGCCGCGAAAATGACGCCCAAAGGTGCACTCAGCGCCAACAACGCGATCGCGATTCCCGTGAAGCCGTGTTCGATGATGCCCGAACTCATCCCCATCCGTCGGTTGACGTCGAGGAAGTACAACGCCCCCGCCAATCCTGCCAAGGCGCCGGCGATGACCATCGAGAACAATACGCTCCGTCGTTCCTTGATGCCGGCGTATTTGGCGGCGGGTCGGCTGAAGCCGACGCTTTTCAATTCGAAACCGAACGTTGTCCGGTTGAGGACGATGTGGATGATGACAATGGCGGCCAATGCGATCAAGATGCCGATGTTGACACGAGCGCCGCCGAAGAGGTCGGGCAGGAACCATGACGGAATCGCTGCGGAATCTTCGATCCGTAGCGAACTTCCACGGAGAGAATCGTGCATCGTCCGTCTGATGATCAAACGGCACGTATATAAAGCGACATAGTTCAACATGATCGAAGCGACGACTTCATGTACGTTGCGGAACGCTTTCAAGAATC
>SLPE01000024.1 GCA_007132145.1 Candidatus Izemoplasma sp. | reverse complement strand
TTTCTTCGGCAACGCTGCGAACGAGGTCTTCGAGCCGTTCGTCTTGAGCCGGTTTGAAACGCATTGTCTTTCGATGGTCTTTTCCGATCCATGTCTCGTTGGGCAATGTCGCGACGACGAAGTCGATGTCCTTGACCTTTGCGGCGTGTTCGAGTGCACGCAAGTAGGTCCTTTCCCCTCTTGCGATGATGCGACGGCATCCTTGACGTTCGGCATCTTTGACGGTCATGTCGGCGACACGCGCCAAAAAGTGATTCGAAGCGTTTGAGCCTTCGAGTTTCAAATGGATTTGCGAAACGCCACACAGGCTTTCAAGCGCCCGCGCACGAATCAACGGGGTGTATCCGCTCAAGGGCATCTTCGTGTCCTCCTTATCGGATGATATCGTCAAGTTCAACATCCGGTTCCCATCCATGCCACATCATAACCCGCACACGCTTCGTTTGTCAACTGACGCATCTTTGAAAAACCCCCGTTTCAAGACGGGGGCGATCAAATCAGTGCCGAATTCAGCCGGCATCGATTTCGGTCTTTTTCGAGCCGAGTCGCATCCGCGGTTCGACGAGAACATAGAGCATGTCGACCGCGATCGTCACCAGCAGGCCGATGACGACATAGAACGTGACGATCAAGACGGCCATGTTGATGTCGATGTCGATGTGACGAGCCGGGAGTTGTTTGATCAAGGCGTCCATCAAGAGGGCGCTCGCGCCGTATAGATAGCCCATCTGTTCGAGCAGGAAACTACTCGCGAAGACGAAGACGAACGTCGGCGCGACTTCCGGAAGGACCGGGGCGACACAATGCTTGAGACGGTGGCGATAGAACATCTGCCACCGGGTGAGTCCCTTCGTCCTCAACAAGAGGTTGTAATCGGCATCGCGCGTCTCCGCGTATTCGGCGCGAACGAGCAAACTGTATTTCGAAAGCGGCAAGAGCGACAACGCCGCAATCGGCAAGACCCAGAACTTGATCGTCTCGAAAAAGCCCGCGGATTCCGGAGGTCGGACGATCGGAAACCAATAGAGGGTGTAGCCGAAGAAAAGGATGAAGAAAAAATACCAGATGAAGTTCGGAACGGAGGAAAAGACGTGCATCGGGAAGGTGATCAACTTGTCGAAGATTCGCCCCCGGAATGCGCCGGCGAGCAGTCCCAAGACGATGCTCAAGGGAATATAGATGGCGAACGCCAGAAAATTGAACCACAACGTGTTCGGCGCATACATCAACAAGACTTCCCAAGCATCCAGACCGTCTTTGGTCCTCCCCCAGTCCCAACGCGTCAAGATCCCCTTCATATGCTCGACATAAAGGGACCAGACCCGGGAAGCGAAATCCGCGAACGCTTCTCCGCGGCTCCAGACGAGCCATTGCGACAGGTGCAAGGACAAATACATGAGGGTCAAGACGAGCCAGACCGTGATGAGGGCCATCATGGCCCGGACCGCGAAATACTTGAGTGTCATCGTCGTCACCGCTTTCATCCGGCGTGCTTTGAGAGTGCCGGCGACATGTTGACGCAAGGTTTTCAAAAATTATAACATAGCATACAGAAAATAGCATGTTTCCCTTGTAATATGCGGAAAAATCGCATTCATCTACATAAATCATGTCCCGCATGGTATCATATACGCCCGTACGCCCGCGCAAGGCAAAAAAAACATGCGCAGGGCGCCTGTCATGATGTCTAATACCTACTGTTCGACATCTCTCTCACGGCCGATGGCGCTTCATGACCTTCGCGACGATGCCGTTGATGAACGCTTTCTTCGAAGCCGTGTAACGTTCGCGGTCGAACGGATATTTTTCCGCCAAAGACACTTTCAACGCTTCATACGCCATGGCGTCCCGAGGATGCTTAAGCATGTGTTCCAAAAAACCGACATGGGCGTCCCATTCCCAAGCGTCCGGTTCGAACATGAACAGGTGATGCGTGACGCTTTCGCCGTCATCGGTCATCTTGATGAAGTACATCGTGTTCGCGAGTTCGCTGTGCGGGCGATGCGTCCACCCCGAAGCGGCGAGCGTCTCCATCTTGGCTCGTACCGCTTTGAAATCGCCCACCTTCAAGGCGATGTCGACAATCGGTTTCGCCTTGATCGAAGGCATGGCCGTACTACCGATGTGTCTCGCATCGATGACGGTCTCGCCGAGCATGTTCACAAGTTGAGCCATCGCCTCTTCCGCTTCCTCGATCCAGCGCGGATCGTGGTCTTCAAGAGAGACGACGCCGATTTTCAAGCCGATCATCTTGTCCTCCGTGTTGTCGTCCGCCGACACCCCTTCCCTTGTGCGGTGTCGCTCGATTCCGATGGTTCGGCGGAAGGCATTGGAGACGCCAAGGAGACGATTCGAGCGGAATCGTACCTATCCGGTTTCGGTTTGTCGTTTATCCGAGCCGATGCGGATGCGCGGATCGGAAACATAGTACAGCATGTCGATCGCCAGCGCCACCAACAGACCGACTGAGACATAGAAGGCGATGACGAGAACTGCCACATTGAGATCAATCATCACGTGTGCTGCGGGCATCCGGCGGATCAAAGAATCCATCAATAACGCCGCCGCACCGTACAAATAGCCCATGTGTTCCAACAAGAAACTGCTCGCGAAGACGAAAATGAACGTCGGCGTGATTTCCGGAAGGACCGGGGCGATGCAGTGTTTCAACTGGTGTTTGCGCAACCTTTGCCAACGGTTGAGTCCTTTCGCCCGCAACAAGAGGTTGTAGTCGGCCGCGATCGTTTCCGCGAATTCACTCCGGATGAGCAAGGTGAATTTCGATAGCGGCAATAAGGACAACGCGGTAATCGGCAAGACCCAAAACTTGAAACTCTCGAAAAAACCGGCTTCTTCGGGAGGTCGAATGATCGGGAACCAATAGACCGTGTACCCGAAGAACAAGATGAAGAAGAAAAACCAGATGAAGTTCGGGACCGATGAGAAGACGTGCATCGGCAAACTGATGATGCGGTCGATCATCGTATTGCGATTCGCCCCGGCGATGACGCCGAAGACGATACTCAACGGCACGTAGATGGCGAACGCCATGAAATTGAACCACAGTGTCTGCGGTGCATGGTCCAACAAAATCTTCCACGCGTCCTCCCCGTCACGGTTCGTTCCCCAATCCCAGGAAAGGAAGATGTTCTTCATGTAATCGATATACATCGGCCATGTCCGGCTCAAGAAACTGCCGATCGTCTCTCCGCGGTTCCAGACGCGCCATTGCGCCCAACTCAACGTGAAATACATCGCCGTGATCACCATGAGCAGGAGCGTGAACATGAAGACGACTCTCGTGATGAAGTACTTGAAAGTCATGGAATCCCCCCTTGACGTCGCCGATGACTCCTTTCGGGCTCAAAAGTCCCGGGGCGGGAGGACCCTCGCAACGCGATACGTGTCACATCATCTTGTTAGATCGTTGTTTCTTTATGCGGCGACTTCATGCGACGGTTCTCCGACCTCGTTGAACGCATTATAACACATCGCATGAAGAAGCGCCCGTTTTTCCGGTGTGATGCGCTAAAACCGCTTTCATCTTCACTTTCGTATACGTGTCATGGTCTCGTCAGAAAAAAGCGGGGGACGCATCAGTCAAGGGGCGTGAACACCGCTTTCAAGTCGGTATCTTCATCGGTATCGAGGATGAAGACGTCTTGCGTGCTCAAGACGGTCCCTTCTCCGTCTTCCCAATGGGAGAAGACGAATCCGTCGAACGCGTGCGCCTGCAAAGGCAGGGGGATGTCGTTGTAGTAGATGCCCCGCCATGTATGTGCGTCTTCGGTGTATTCGCTGTTCGCATCGAAGGTGACGGTATGAATGTCGATGGACCCTTTCGACGTATCCGTCTCCAACGTGAGCGTGTAGTGTCCGCTGAGGTCGAAATAGTCGACGAGGTGTTCGACGACATGGGCCGGACGTTGCGAAGCGAAATCGTAAATGCGTTGAACTCGGCTTTCCCAGACGTGTATCGATGTCGGATAACTGTAACGGGCGATGTGTTCGGGCATCTCCGGTTCGTAAAGTCGCTTGTAGGCGTCGAGTATGTCGTGGACGCGTTGAGGTACGAAGACGGTATTGGTCATGTCGGCGAAGACATTGATGAAGTACGTCCTGAACGTGTCGTTTTCCAACAAATTCACGAACAGTTCCCCTCTGCGGTAGCCGTCGCCGCTCAGACGTTCGAATGCGTCGAAGGCCGGATCGTCGCCGCGGTAGGAAAGACCGAAACTCAAATCGAGGTCGAAGACGATCCAGCGCCAACGGCCGTCGTGGCCGTAGGGGGCGGTAGGGTCGTAGTCGGTATTGAGTCGCCAATACCGGATGTTGCGCTGAGGCCAGTCGTAATTGGCGATGTAGATTTGCATCGCGTAATAGGTCGCGAGATTTTCCATGTCGATCATCGTGCTCGCGTAGTCGTAATGGACCGGATTGGACATGTCGAACGTCCGCACGTAGTCTCTCGCCTTGATGTAGTGGTCGCGACCGTCGATGACGCCGTCGTCGAGCCGGGCGTCGATGTCGAGAATCGTGACGTTGTCCGGGTCGACGTTGTACAGCGAGTTCAAGTACCAGACGTCGACGCGGTCGCGGATGTTGCGAATACCGAAGTATTCCCCGTTGATGAAGATGATGACGGGTTGGCTATATTGCGTCTCAAGCGGCAGCGGTCGGATGATTTCATGCAGCGCCGCTTCACCGAAGAGCGAATAGTTGTATGTCTGACCGCCGCCACGAGCGATGAAACGGCGAAAGACGTCGACGTCCT
>SLPE01000127.1 GCA_007132145.1 Candidatus Izemoplasma sp. | reverse complement strand
GCAAGACACTCCGGGCCGCTTTGCCCGGCCACTTTCATCTGAGAGGCTTGACGCTAAAACGTCGCGTCTGCTCACGCGACGGAACGAAAAAATACTTGTTCGGTCTCGAAGATGGCCATACGGTCGAAGCGGTCTTGATGCAACATCCATACGGCTTTAGCCTGTGCGTTTCGACCCAAGTCGGTTGCAACATCGGTTGTTCATTTTGTGCGAGCGGACTGCTCGGTCGCGTACGCAATCTCGATGCCTCCGAAATGACGCTTCAAGTTCTCGAGGTGATGCGTCTAGAGGACATCCGCGTGTCGAACGTCGTCGTGATGGGCACGGGAGAACCTTTCGACAATTTCGATGAAACGATGGCGTTCATCGACATCATCAACGACGCTTGCGGCCTCGCCATCGGGGCAAGACGGATCACGGTTTCCACTGCGGGTATCGTCCCCGGCATCGACGCTTTCGCGGCCTATGACAAGCAAGTCAATCTCGCGGTCAGCCTACACGCCCCCGATGACGCTTTACGCTCACGACTCATGAAGATCAACGACGTCTACCCGATCGCCGACGTCGTTTCGGCCGTCGTGCGATACACCGAGAAGACGAATCGACGGGCGACGTTCGAGTACATCCTGTTCGACGGGCTCAACGATTCGAATGCGCACGCGGACGCCTTGAGCGACCGTCTGCGCGGCGTGCACTGCTATGTCAATCTCATCCGCTACAACCCGATTCCCGAATTCGGCTACGGACAAAGCGGTGAAGAAAGGGCTGTCGCTTTCCATCACCGTCTCATGGACCGTGGCATCACCGCCACTTTGAGGCGTGAGCGCGGCGGCGATATCGATGCGGCTTGCGGTCAGCTCAGGGCCCAGGGCGAAACGAAGAAGAAAGGCGGAAGCGTATGACCCTTCTCGAGCGAGTCATCACATCGAGGCAAGACACCCTCGTCGTCGCGCCTCCTGCCGTTCAACACCGACTTCTGAGGGAACTGTCCGCGGCGGGGGTCATCGCGCCGCTCACTTTTCTGACGCCGAAGGCCTTCGTCGACAAAGTCTTTCATGAAACGAAACCGCACGCCGTCCATGAGGCATCGGTCTTTTTCGATGTCAAACCGGCCATCGCCCGCGAAAGTCTCCGGGTTTTACCGACGTTGTTGTGTGAACCGCCGTATGAAAGCGCCGCCTTGGCGAGATTGCAAACCTTGAAGACGCATTTAGAAGAGAAGGGATCTCTCGTCGCCTATCCCCATCTCGAAACGTTTTTCATGGGAAAACGCATCACCATCGACGGAACGGTGTCCGAGGACCTCGTCGACCGCGCGACCGAGCGCGTCCGTGCCATCGCCCCGGTCGAACACCTCGAAGACGAGCCCCTTGCGACGACCCCGATCGAGTACACGATGCATGGCGACATCGAGTCCGAAATCGCCCATGTGGCTCGGGCGATCCGTCGGCGCCTCGAAGAAGGCGTCGACCTCGAAGACATCCATGTCGTCTGTCTCGAACCCGGCTACCTGCCGACGTTACGCGCGGTCTTTTCGATGTACGACATTCCACTTCGAGACACCCGGGCGACACCCTTGATGCGCTTCGCCACCATCGGACGGTGGCTGAAGCGTCTGCGAGACCTCTCCGATGAACCGTTGCCTTCGGCGCTTGCGAAACTTTTTGCCGACGCGGCCTCTCCGGGCGATGAGACGACGATGAAACTGAAGGTCAAGTTCGTCGAGACGGTGATGTCGTTCTTTCCCGCCGGGGAGCCGTTCAAGCGCGTGGAACCGGCCATCCTCGATGCGCTTGAAAGGGTCGCCTTGCGACCATCAGGCGCACGTGGCGCCATGCTCCACCATGGCATCCTCAGACTCGGTGTCGAAGGCGAAGGGTTCTTCATCGGCGTCGCCGAAGGAACCTTTCCCGCTGTGAAGGGGGAAGACGACATCTTGAGCGCACAGGAGAAACGCCTGATCGGCCGCGACGACGCCAAAGCGGCGAACCGTCGAGCCAAACGAAACTTGCTCTACCGACTGTGTCGCCTCGAACGCGTTTCCCTCTCGCGCAGTGAAAAGGGCCCTTCGGGAACGATGCACGATGCCCGTTTCCTCGAAGAAGTCTCGCGAAACCGCGCCATCAACACGCGACTCCGTCCGACTGTCGAATACGGATGTTACGGCGCCGCCTACGACGCATACGCGATGAAGAAACGCTACGACGCCTTTCGCGATTATGGAGAAGAAGACCCGACACTCGCAGCGCTCTATTACACGCACGCCCATCGTATGAAGACCTACGATAACCGCTTCAAAGGCGTCTCGCAGAGAACGCTCGAATCGTTGCTTCCCCGTCCCTTGCCGCTTTCATTCACCCGCTTGAACACCTATCATCGCTGCCGTTTCCGCTACGCGATGGAACACCTGTTGCGCATCGACCCCATCGAAGCGTCGTTGCGGCTCGATATCGGCGTCTTCCTCCACGCGATGCTTGAACGGCATATCGAGAAGGACGCCGTATCCGAAACGTTGCTCATGCAGGAGTTCGAGACCTTTCAAAGAGACGAAGGGAAAAACCCGACTCCACGGGAGCGCTTTTTGTTCCAGCGCGTCATCGAGACGTTCGTTGAAGTGTTCGCGCACATCAAGGCGCAACACGCACGTAGCGACTATACACTCTTCAAAAAGGAGTCGCGGCATGCCGTCGCTTTCGAAAGACCGACGCCGGCAACGTTTTCTGGCGTCGTCGACAAAATCATGAAACGCGATGCGGAAGACGGCAAGATGAACTTGCTGCTGATCGATTACAAGAGCGGCGCGACGAAGATGGACCTCTCCCGTATCTATTACGGCATCGATGCGCAACTCGTCTACTACGCATGGCTCGTCGGAGAGACGTTCGAACACGGCTCCCCCCGCATATGCGGCATGTACGAACAAGCCGTCCTTCCATCCCCTTTGAAGACGACGCGCAAGCCATACGAAGAGACGATGCGCGATGTGTTGCGTCTCGACGGGTTCACACTCGCGAACGCGGACGAAGCGAGACGCATCGATACGGACATCAACGGCGCTTCCTACATCAAAGGGCTCCGTCTTCTCAAAAGCGGAGGATTCCATGCCTCGTCGAAGATGTTGAGCGAGTCGGACCTCGACAGTCTGAAGAACCACTTGAGAAAGAAAATCGACGACGCCTTGGAAGCCCTATGTGTCGGGCGCTTCGACATCGACCCGAAAAAGGATGTGTCCGGGAACGAAGTCAGTTGCGAATATTGTGCTTTCGCCGATGTCTGCTTCAAAAAATACGAAGATTTCACGACGATGCGTCCGTTCAGTAACGGACGCGCCGTGCGTGAAGCGATTGAACAAGGTGGTGAGCGTTGATGGGCATCGCCTTTACGAACGAGCAATTGAGAGCGATACGTTCACGTGGCAGGAACGTGCTCGTTTCCGCCGCGGCCGGCAGCGGCAAGACCGCCGTGCTCACCGAACGCGTCATCGCCCATGTGCGCGAGGGCGTGTCGCTTGAGCAGCTCGTCGTCCTTACGTTCACGAACGCCGCGGCCGCCGAAATGAAACAGAGGATCGCGCGGCGGCTCGGTGAACTCGAGCCGTCTCCGGAAGTCACCGCCGCGCTTGAAGCGCTCGACACGGCGCATATCCGCACGTTCGACAGCTATGCCTTGTTCATCGTCAGGAAATACGGTCACCTCGAGAATGTCAGTCGTCACGCGCGTATCGGGGACCCGGTACTGATTGTACGGATGAAAAAGAAGCTTCTCGATGAAATCTTCGATGAACGCTATCGTCGTGAAGACGAGGCGTTCGCAGCATACATCTCCGCTTTCGAGACGAAAGACGACAAGATTTCCAAAGAGAGGATTCTCGATTTTCACGAACGGATCTTCTTGAACCCGGACCCGTGTGCGTTGCTCGGACGTGTCAGTGACACGTCGGCGACGCTTTCGGCGTTCGAAAAGCATTTCAAGACGTACGAAGAACTTGTCAAGTCCCGGCGCGACATGTTCGTAAGGGTCCTTGAAGACATGGAAAACGCGCTTACGCATGAACAGGCGCTCGAGTACATCGATGCGCTGCGTTCGCAATACCGGGCGTTGCTTGAGGCGGACGACTATGACGACTTCGTTGAAGCCTTGCGTCGTTCGGACGCTTTCTTGAACTCTGCGGGCGTGACGCGGGCGATCAAAAGAGAAGCCCCCGATGAACATGCGCCTTTCACACACGGCCGCACGAAGCTCAAGGATATCTTCGACGAACTGAGGAAGACTTTGTGCATCGACAACCGTGAAACCCATCTTGAAGCGTTTCGGGCATCGCGCGTCCATCTCCCCGTCATCGCCGGACTGATTCGTGAATTCCATGAACGCCTCTGCGCGTGGCAACGCGAAAGCGAACACTTCGACTATACCGGTGTCGCACAGTTCGCGCTTGAGCTCCTCGACAGGCATCCCGATGTCGTCACGGCGCTGAAAGCGTCAATCACCGAAGTGCTCGTCGATGAATACCAGGACACCAATCCCTTGCAAGAGACATTCGTTGAAAAAATCACCGACAACAACGTCTACATGGTCGGCGACATCAAGCAATCGATCTATCGTTTCCGCTTCGCCGATGTCGGCATCTTCTCCGAGAAGTACGAACGCTACCGTCGTTTCCAAGATGGAGAACGCATCGATCTGAATCTCAACTTCCGTTCCAGGAAGTGTGTCTTGGAGCCGTTGAACACGTTGTTCGCGGGCGTCATGGACAAGGCGATCGGCGGTGTCGATTATACGGATGGGCAAGCGTTGGCCTACG
>SLPE01000120.1 GCA_007132145.1 Candidatus Izemoplasma sp. | reverse complement strand
CAACTATAATAAACTTATTAGTACGAATAAAGTATGGAATAATATTGGCACTAATCCGCCTTGGGAATATACCAGATTTTATAAATTCTCATCTGATACATCCGTAATTAACGCGAAAACTTATTATTGGCTTAAAAAATCCAATGACTCTATCAACTGGCAAAACGATGTTTTGATGAGAGAAGATACCGTAAACAAGAAAGTGTATGTTTATGATAATTATAGAGGCGAGGGATTGATTTATGACTTTGGGGTCAACGAAGGTGATACAGTCTCGTTATTTAACTCTGTAATGTGTTATGATACATGCAAAATCTTAATTACCGATATAGACTCTGTATTAATTGGTAATCAATATCGCAAAAAGTTTAACTTTGATATTTTAATAAATCAGGCGTGTTTTCAATTGTCAAATTTATTCATTGAAGGTATTGGTTATGAATATGGTATATATAATATAGGAGGATCATCTATAGGTGGTTTTATGCCAAGACTGGTATGTTATTATGAAAACGATACTTTAAAATATACCAATCCTTATTATGGGTCTTGTTTTACAACAACTGTTGGTGTAGAAAATACAGATGAACAAGAATCCATCACTTTTGAAAATTTATCAAACAATGCTTTAAAGATAATAGCAAAAGAAGACATCAAAGAAATTGCCATATTTGATATTACCGGTCAAAAATTATATTACAATAATTTTAGTACCAATGAGCTAATATTGAACCTAAATAATTATCCCGCTGGCCTATATTTTATAAAAGTTCTAATGGAAAGTAACAGGCTAGTCAATAAAAAAACGCTAAGATTATAATACAAATAAAAATTTTAAAGAAATGAAAATTAAAATACTACTACTTGCTGTTATTTTGTTTTTATATCATGATTTATTATGTCAAACAGATACGATTCATATCAACAACACGTATGACACTTGCCAAACAATACATATTTTTGTGCCTGCCGAAACGATTTACGGTATAAGACTAAACGGTTATGTACTGCTTAACAACGATACGAGTTTGGTAAGGGTTATACTTGTGAGTGTAGATTCAACAGAATATCTGATTTTAGAAGCATACCCATTACTTTATAATTCAGATACAGTATTCTTCGATGATGTTGGCGATGAGACCTATTATTTAGAAGCAGTACATGCAAGTCATATTAAAATTGAAATAAATGACGTAAATATCAAAATAGATACAATATTTATTGATACATTATATAATCCGAACATCCCGACTTGGCGTATGGAGCATATTAATAATGTATTGAAAAATAAAGTTGATTCAATAAATAATAATTTGCAAGAAAAAAAACTTTTGTGGGTTGCTGCTGTCAATCCAATTAGCCAATTACCTTTTTATCAAAAGAAAACATTATTTGGTGACAAATACAATATTGAAGGGCTTGAATATTACATTGGTGGAATTTTTTCATATTATTCTTATCAAGGAAATTCTAATTTATCAAAAGGCAATTTAACAAATCATTTTGATTGGAGAAATAGACATAGTGCTAATGAGCAAACTTCGCCTTACTGGGATGGCGACCCCGATATTCATCATTGGCCAAGCTATTTTCATGAAATAGGGAATGGCTGGATAACCTCAATTAAAGATCAACAAGCGTGGTGTCCATGTTCTAAAGGCTGTTTTACTTTTGGTCCTCTTGGTGCAATTGAAGCTGTAACAAATCTGTATTTTAATCAACATTTAGATTATGATTTATCTGAACAACATGTTTTATCATGCTATCCCTCAGCGGGTAATTGTTATAATGGTGGTTTTGAAAACATGGTTTTAAAATTTGCCGAAGATTCAGGAATAGTTAACGAATCTTGTTTCCCATGGGATCCTCAAATACATGTAGATGATGGCGGTCCAGGCACACCACCATGTAATAATATTTGTAATAATCCAAATGCTAAAATAAAAATAACATCGTATTATCCGTTTTCTACTTCTCAAATTAATGATTATGATATTATTAAAGATAGTTTAATTAACCATGGTCCATTATCTATTTCATTATATAATCCTGGTGGACATGCTATGACTTTAATTGGGTACGGTACAGTTGAAGAGAGCGACACCCTACATTTAAATTATGGTTGGGGGAGCTTTATAATAGTACCTTCAGGTAGCCCTTTAATTGGGGAAACATATTGGATTTTTAAACAAAGTTATTTTACTACTTTTGGTATTAATGGTTACGTTAATATGATTACAAAACAAGCATCTTCTAATGCCCCTGAATTTTTAAGAATACAATCATTAGGTTTGCCAATAGAAAACCTTTTAGATAATTCTTTAGAAGTGTTGTGTCAAGATCTAGATGGTGACGGTTACTACTGGTGGGGCATAGGAGATAAGCCGGCTTCATGCCCAGCATGGGCACCTGATGAAAGGGACTGTGATGACTCTGACCCTTTTGTTGGCCCTTATGATAATGAGTATAATTGTACTCCGATATGTGAATTTGATAATATATGGACAGATATTTCAATCAATACTACAATTACGCAAAATACTTATATGACAACTCATATAAAAGTAAATAATGGAAATACTTTAACAATTGAAAATGGTGCTACTTTATTTATTCATTCCCAATCGCAAATTATAGTTGAGGATGGGGGCACTTTGTTTTTAGATAACGGAAATATTAAAGTTTGTGGTGATGTTCAATGGGAAGGCGAATTATCAGTTGAATTGGGTGGTGCATTAAAAATAGAAAATGAATCGGAAATAATAATTAATAATTAATCTACTTATAATGGTGCTGTTTTCGGTCAAGGTGGGTTGGCTGAATCGCCAGCACCTAACACGCTGCGGGTATCAGTGCAGGGACAAATTTTTCATTGAAAGGTTAGTGCATATATGAAAGTTTTGTATATTTGTCGAAACATTGTGCGGTAAAAACTGCACCGCTACCCAGCAGCGAAACCGTTGTGCACAAGTTAATAAAAGAACCAGACACCATAAACTTATAGCAAATGATTAACGACTACGGACAGGACACATATAAAGTTTTATCTAAGTTATTAAAGCTAACTTTTACAAAATACCTAAAAGATAGTGGAATTAAGTTCAATGGAATTTATCAATTGAAAAACTTGACTAATGGCGTTGAGTTTTATATGATTGAAGTAAATAATATTCAAATACGTTTTAAGACATCCAAGGATTTTCTCTTGCATTTTATGACATTTTTAAAGAAAAACATAGCTGAGTGCAATATAGAATATCAAAGACTTACGACTAGAGCAATTGATGAGTTCACTGATGAAATTGGATTAGAAATGAGATACAAAGAGATTGATTATTATATTTATCAACAATCGGAATTGCTTAAATTTATTAAAATTCATTATGAAAAAGTAAAGGCCGCAAATGTTCAAGATAAAAACAACATAATTTAAAAAAACATGAGAAAGACAGTATTTTTATTTTTAGCTTCACTTTTACTAATTGTATCATGTGAAAGTTCCTATAATCAAAGACAGGTTAAAATCATAGATTATTCTAACCAAAATGTTTTAGATAGTTTGATAAAAGCAACTCCCAACTCAAATGACACCCTCTTTTTAGGATTTGTTTTTGGTATGAGTAAAACCGATTACAGAAATCATATCCAAAAATTAAGAGATGACGGTTTATCTTTGACTTTCTCTCAATCAAATAGGTTCTCAAATATGGCAGGTACATTTGAACTTGGTTCGGGCTATACATTTAATACTCCTATTTCAGCAAACGTTTCTGATAAAACAATAACTGGTCAAGGACAATATTTTCTTGAGCCTATTTATAACAACGAAGATAAATTGATTAGGTTAAATGTTGTGTCGGTTGAGAATTGGTCGGGTGGTTACCTTTCAAACAAACCCAATTGGTTTCAATCCAGAATTGAAGAAAACTCTTCTCCGTTTAGAGACGCAAACCTTAAAAAAGCATTTGTAGACAATGAATTCATAAACAATTCTTCCTTTATAAGACAAAAAGGAAACTTTGTAATTTACGCAAAATACGGGGTTTACAGCTATGTCCCTATAAAATCTTTATTAACGGAAATGCTTCTTAAAGCTTTAGAGAAACAAATAATAGAAGAAGAAAATCAAAAAATTACCTTCTAAATATCAAAGTAAACCTGTGCACAACATATAGACCGATAGCCGAAAAGCCCTAAAACAAAAGCCCGATATTGCGTAAACATTATCGGGCTTTTTGGTCTATCGGGTGTTCAGCGACGCCTTTAGCGCTTATTTTACCTTAGGGTAAAAAGTAGCTGTATTTTTGATTTTTTGCTGCACAGACATAGAGTTTATGGCGTGTTTTTGTAGAGATTTTTGTTGGGTTTTTATTGAGCATATTGTTTTGCGTGATTTAAAAACCTATTTTTTGTACCGTTTTTCCTGTTCGGGCAAAGGATATCCATTTCGCTCTTTAAGTGCAAAAGGAATAAAAGTCAAAAAGCGGCATTGGGAGTAACTTTAGGACTGCCCCTTATACATGGGAACACCACGTTTATAAGTTTCAGTTTGCCTTTTTTGCAAGCAGGACACAATGTAATATCCACCCCAAACTTTTCGAGATAGCGTATGTAAAAGGGTGTTTTTACATTTGGCGGATGTGGCGGGAGGTTCATTTGAGCCAATATTTTGTTAATCCTTTCTTTCCGCTTGTAGTTTCCCAGAATGCCATAGTGACGCATCTTTACAAACCCCTTAGGAAGGATGTGTTGCTCAAAGCGGCGCACAAATTCTACTTTTGGAAGCTGCATGGTTTTGGACATTTTGCCATCGTTGTAGT
>SLPE01000073.1 GCA_007132145.1 Candidatus Izemoplasma sp. | reverse complement strand
GGAGACCTTATGACACCGACCATCACAATATCCGACGACTCCACAGAAGAAAACGGATCCTTCGACCTCGCCGTACGCGCCGTCATCCGCCATCAAGACGACGTCACGCTCATGCATTTAAAAACCTCTAACACCTACGTGCTTCCAGGGGGTGGCGTGCATGAAGGGGAGTCCTTAGACGCCGCCCTCGCGCGCGAAGTCACCGAAGAGACCGGCCATCTCGTCCACACGGCCACAAAAACCCTCATCATTCGCGAAATCCTCGACGGCCTTCGGCGTGAACACCACATTTATGCCGTCACGGTACATGAAAAAAGCGCGTCAACCAACCTCACCGATGAAGAACGCGCCCTCGACATGCATCCGGTGCGCCTGCCCTTTCACGAGGCCACGCGGATTCTCGCCAAGGCAGAAGGCACCCACAAGCTCTCCGAGCCCATTCAAACACGTGAACTGATTGCGCTCCTATCAACCACCTAAGACGCGGGAACCCCGCGTCTTTTTATCCGTGCTTTCTTTGCGCAAGACGCTGTGATAATATGGAGGTGAAGGGGTGTATATGCCTTAGGTAAAGGGGATGTGTATGAAACGCGTGTACCGAAGAGAAGTGTTTATATTGCGTGTTGGATTCGTTTTCATGCTTCTGGGCGGGGTAGGCTTTCTCTTTGCGATAGCAGGAATCGCGGGATTTTCTCAGCCTGATGACGATCACATCTTTGGCGCCGTATTGGTTTTTTTCGGCAGCCTTTTTTTCATTCTCGGCATCAGGACGGTGGGGCTTTACTTATCGCGAGGCAAGGAGATGGTCCGCGGGTTTCTTTACGCCACCAACGACGCCAAAGGCACATCACGCCAACACACCAGTTCGGGTTCATCCCGCCTCGTGCTTGCCGTGTTGGGCATGGTGCTGATCTTATCCAGTGTGTCGGCGGGTCTATCGTACATCGGTGGTGTGCTGTTAGGGTTTGATTATCTTGGTGTCATCGCGTTTTTTGTGCTTCTCTACATTCTTCCAAGGGTGCTTCATACGCCGCTACTCGGGGATAATTACTGGGCGATGCGCGCCCACATCGCCGAAGAACGAAAGAATGCTGAGGCATCACAACGAACGTCCGGTGAGGCCAAGGGAAGTTTCTTGATTCCGATAAAGAAAGCGATGACGAAAAGTCCGGCCACGGTGTTTAAGTCAACGGGCGAGGTGCGTTACCGTGTTCGCCGAGACCGGGTCGGAACCACCCGTTTTGTGACGATTGAGGACGAAGAAAACACCAACGCAAAGGTGACACTGATTAAGAGCTTAGGTGGGACGACAATTGACATCCAAGATATCGATCAAAAACTCGTCGCAAAGGTGGAGTTAAAACCCGGGGAGAAAGACCGGCTCACGATACGGCACGCCCACGCCGACGTATGGCGAAAACGTGTTTTCTCACGGCACGTGAGGATTTCTCAGGGGGGGATTCTTTTGTTGGAGGCGACGCCGATGAAACTCGATGGAAAGCGCGTCATGAAGGTTGACCATTACGACGGCGATGAGCTTCAGCTGATTGCGATAGCGTACGGGTTGTTGTTTGGACTTATGCTTTAAAACGATATGCAATAGGGTAGATGCGAACCTCTGTGGGTTCGCATCGTTAATGCAGCGAAATGCCTGGCGCTTGCGATGCTGTGCGTGTGTTGTTACAATCAGGGTAAGAAGGAGAAACGGTTTGTTGTCTTGAAAGGAGACACAGTCTATGCCTTACTGCCCCAGTTGTGGAGCAAGCGTCAAAGCAATGCAGAAGCAGTGCAATCAATGCGGTCGGATTCTTAAAACGCCAACACGTCAAGAAACGACGCCCGATGACCCGGGTGGATTCGCGTGGGGACTGCTGGGATTTGTGCTACCGATTGTCGGGTTAATCTTGTTTTTGGTTTGGAACGACACAAAACCTAAAACTGCCAAGGCAGCTGGACTTGGAGCCCTGATTGCGGTCATCACAGTCTTCGTACTCTATATTATCGTATGGATTATCATCTTCGCGGCATTTGGGGCGTTTTAGTAGTGTAAAAACGGCACACCCTGACGGTGTGCCGTTTTTCATTTGTTGAGGACTGAAGCGATATACGTGTTGTTAAGCCAGAAACATTGCTTCGTGTAGGATGTCATACCAGTTAACTTATCTGGAACCGGGAGAGGGTACATGTCCTCACGCGTCTGACCATGAGGTCTTACATGGCAAACTCTGTTATATGTTGATCTTGGGAAATTGGTTTGTCTTACGCCGGAAGGAGTTATCTTTTTGACAATGTTTCCATTCCTGATTAACTGCTGTGTGTGCTCCCAGACGGCTCTAACTTTTGAGTCGAGTACGCTGAGTGGCATCGACCAGAACTGGACATCTTTTAGTACTTGATGATTCTGCGATTGATAATCAAAAATGACAAACATGAAACGTGTTGTTAAGAAGTAATCACGGACTGTGGAGTCTTCCCATGTCTCATTCACGATTTCTTTAAACTTAAAGGTTGGGAATGACATGCTCTCGGTGATTTTTCCATTGCGCTTCAGGCGTATGGTTTTTGTCACGATGTTGGCTTTTTGAAACTCCTCGGTTTTAGAGATTTTCCCACTGATATCAAGCATTGCTGCAACCAATATTTCGTTCTTATGTTTTGCTTTCGTTTTCACTTGGTACATATCACACAAATCTCTTTGCGTATGACCGAAAAACGGAGATAACTTATCGTAGATGATTGTTTCGAGTGGTTTCTCTTTTAGTTGTGAAACATCCTTGATAATTTTAGGATGTTTTTGTTTTCCAATCACATAGTTTCGAACGAGTTCGGTCATATACGATTGCTTCAGCGAGTAAGCTCGCTGCATGGCATCTTCGCTAGAAAACGGCTGTCCACGAACGCTTTCTCTGGATGCGCCTTTGGGGCATGCGCCGAGGTATAATGTGTCGCTTTCGGATAGCTCGTGGGCTTCGCCAGCCTTAATCTTTGAGATGATTTTTTCCCAGTCGTCTTTAATTATTTCTAAATCTTCTTCAGGGTACTCATACAGTAAAGTTTCAATAATCTCATAATCCCCGCGTTCGAGTTCTTTTTGAAAGAGATAGAACACAATCAGAAGTATCTTGTTTTTCATCCAAAACGAACTGGTTTCAAAGGTTTTAGTGACTTCGGAATGAAAATCAATGATGTTTAGTACTAGTCGCTCTTTAGCAGAATGTGTTCCATTTCGGTTCTGCCTAATCGGTGTGGCCTTCAGTTCCACGCCTTGTTCGGGAAAGTCCGGATTGGTACTTGAGTTGACGCCATACTCAAAATGGCTCTCTTCAATCATCTGACCGATGCCGCCTTTGTTTCCGCGGTGTTCTAGTCTATTATAGCGATCGACTTCTGAGAGTCTTTTTCCAACAAGTGACTTAGCGTGCCGAAGCAAATCATTCTTTGACTTAAACTCCATTGTATAACCCCTTGCGAACCGTGTTATGGCTATATTATACCATAGTGCTGGTGTGTCTCATAACCCCATAGGGAACAACTCGAAATGCGAGTTTCAGGGTTGATCTTTCACCCCAAATGGTGTATAATCGAAGCTGACAAGAACGGGAGGATACACGATGAAAAAGACGATGGTGGAACTGTTTGCAGGCGTCGGTGGATTTAGATTGGGGCTTGAACCGCACGGGTGGAAGACCGTATGGGCAAACCAATGGGAGCCGTCGACAAGAATCCAACATGCTTACGAAGTCTATGTTGCGAACTTTGGTTCTAAAAATGCATCAAACGAAGATATAAACCTCGTGGACAAATCCACTATCCCCGACCATACGCTATTGGTCGGTGGTTTTCCGTGCCAAGACTACTCCGTCGCACGCACCAAAGCTGAGGGCATTCAAGGCAAAAAAGGTGTGCTTTGGTGGAGCATTCGAGATACACTGGAAGCAAAGAAACCCCCGTTTTTTCTCCTTGAAAACGTTGATCGTCTGATTAAGTCGCCGGCTAAACAACGCGGACGTGATTTTGCGGTTATGATGCGTACGCTGCATGACTTAGGCTACGCCATGGAATGGCGCGTTATTAACGCGGCAGACTATGGATTTCCACAACGGCGTCGCCGCGTTTTTATGTTCGGCTATCACAAGACGACGGATTACTATAAAAGTGTCATCGAGCGTGATGCAGTTGAACTTATAAAGAAGGATGGGTTCTTTGCACCTACGTTTCCTGTGACTGATCCTAGAGAAGATCAGAAGCGTCTAGTGACGGTTTCGATTAATGAGAAAGAGTATCATGATTTAGTGGCTGTTTCAGATTTATTCGCTTTACGATTTGAAAACGCAGGCGTCATGATGAACGGATATATAACAACCATGCGAATCGAAGCGAAAAAGAAAAAACCAACAACACTACGTGAAATCCTCGTTGATGACGTGGATGAGAAGTTCTACATCAACGGTGGCGATTCAAGGCTTGAACGACTAAAAGCAATGAAGGGTGCTAAGAAGGAAAAGCGTGTAAGCAGCAGCGGCTTTGAGTATCTATACTCAGAAGGGGGCATGTCTTATCCCGATAAACTTGATAAACCTGCTCGCACGATATTAACAAGTGAATCATCAATCAATCGCAGCACACATATTATTGAAGACCCGAAAACCAAGCGAATGAGGCTGCTAACTCCCTTAGAGTGTGAACGCTTGAATGGGTTCCCCGATAATTGGACACAACCGAAGAAGTGTTCGGTAGACATCACGGATAAGAAACGATACTTCTTTATGGGTAACGCATTGGTTGTTGGTTTGATTGATGAAATGGCGAGAAGAGTTCAGG
>SLPE01000151.1 GCA_007132145.1 Candidatus Izemoplasma sp. | reverse complement strand
TATAACGGTTGAGTATAAACGTAGTGTTTAACTGAACTTAATTTGAAATATAAAACTTGAAATTATGGTAAAAAGATTGATTGAAAAACTGAAAACATTACGTTTATACTTTGTTATGTTCAGTTATAGGGATAAAGACGAATACGTTCAATATGGTATGTGTCCTGGTTTTACTGTTTGGACTAATAAAGGTGGTTGTATAATGGGACACATGGTAATTAAGAAAACTGATACTAAAGAACAAGTAAAAGATAATCTTATTAAATGTGTTTCAAAAATATGTAAAGATGAAAATTTAACAGAGGAACAAACAGTAAAAACATTAAACGATAATTTGAAAAGTAACGGATTATTATAATAAAAACAATACATATAAAATGGAAAATGTATCGAATAAGCACCAACCCGCAACTGACGTATATACAATGTTAGCAGCTGGCGGTTTTAAAGTTTTAGTAGCCTGTGAAGAATCGCAGACAGTTTGCAAAGCATTTCGTGCGTTGGGGATAGAGGCTTATAGTTGTGATTTACAAGAACCAAGTGGCGGACACCCTGAATGGCATATACAAGGCGATGCGGTTAAGGAGGCTTATAGTGGTAAATATGATATGATGATAGCACACCCACCTTGTACTTATATGAGCAAAGCTGGTGCAAGATGGATGTACCCAACAGCAGGGAATCTAAGCCAAGAAAGATTTGAATTATCAATGGAAGCGAAGGCTATGTTTATGAAACTATTGAATGCACCAATAAAACATATTGCAGTAGAAAACCCTGTACCCTTAAAAGTAGTTGGATTACCTAAACATAGCCAAGCGATACAACCTTATGAGTACGGACACGAGTATAGCAAGAGAACCCTGCTGTGGCTTAAAAATTTACCACTATTAAAGCCGACTGATGTAGTAGAAAACTATAAGCCTTATTTACCTTCAAATACGGGTGGAAAGAAACGAGGACAAAGTTATAGTAGAGGAACTGCTAAAAACGCAAAGGAAAGTAGTAAGACATTTGAAGGTATAGCGAGGGCAATGGCTGAACAGTGGCTATTAGCTTGCTGCTAACTCCCAAATAAAAACAATACATATAAAACTCAGTATAAGAATATAAACGACACTATTATGAAAACAAATGATTTAAATAAAGAAGAACAACATACAATACCCGTTGTTAAAATACGTTGCCCCGTTTGTAAATCAGATAATATCGAAGATGATAGCACCTACCAAAGTAATGGCATAATTGGACACGGATGCCGAAGTTGGAAAACAAGCGATAAAAGAAGCTGTAACGATTGTGGTGTTATATTTAAACCAGTAAGAGGTAACGGAAAATAATCTTTGACTCAACCATCACCGAACGTCAGGGGAAAATGCATAAGTACCACGATGGAAGGTTGGAGATGGAGTTATGTGTGGAGTGATATCCGAAGCACATGTACTTGGGGGTTCGATTCCCTCTTGAGTCACAAAAATTTAAAATATATTATTATGACATCTGAGAAGAAAACAAAAGTTAAAAAAACACAGAAATCCCAAAATTATAACTATACTGTGTTGACAACCATCCCCTATCAATGTTGCCCCGTTTGTAACGGTACAGGAAAAATATTAGGAGATGGATTTACAAATAGTATCTACCAAACATGCAAAGTATGTAACGGAGCAATGATAATACCTATGCATGTATTAACAACAAATAAGAAATCGGTTTAATAATAAAATTTATATGTACCAAAACCCCCCAAAAAGAATATAATAAAATACATTTTTTTATAATTGGGGTTTGCTGATTATCAGGGGGTTAGACGGTGAGATATTAAAGTGATATCAAAATGATATCAAAAAAAACACTTTACCCCACAATTCTCCACTTTAAACCACCAAAATGTAGTCCCCCCACCCACATCTTTTTTAAAAATCTTTTTTCTCCAGACCCCAGATTATAATTTTTTATAAAAGGTATAACATTTCCCCAAAAATTTCGTTATATATGTTATGAAGTACAGTTGTAACATAAACGATTTAGGGTCTAACCCCAAGGATCGTAAGCCTTTATCCAGGCGCAAGAGGTTAAAAGACTTTTGTCCTGGGAGGGTAATGGTCTTAAATTTGTGGCAGGAAACCCACTGTAAAGTTAAAAGGATATTAGGAATACGAATTTAAAATATATAACTATGAATGGATTATTGGTATTTTATTTGGTTGGTGTTTTGGCAACATTTTTTATTGGTTACAGGACATTAAAGGGGGTTGGGGAAGAGGACATAACTCTTGATGAAATATTATTATTGTTTTTACTTTCTTTTGGGAGTTGGTTAATGGTAATCATGTTTGGGTTTGGGAAATTTTTCAAGGAGTGTAATAAGGATGCTAAGAAAATATTTGATCAGTACAATGATGATAAGGACATTCCTGAATTGGACATTGATGATGATCAGGTTGATAAGGAATTAAAGAATAAGGCAGACCGTCAGGAGAGGTTTAAATTATAATCCTGGACATTATAACATTTAGTTTACCTTGGACATTCTATAATCCTGGACATTCTACACACATATTTTGAATGGTATTTCATTCATTAAATTATTGATTATAGTTTAGTGAATGATATTTCGTACATTGTGGTTATATGTATAAAAAAAATGGGTCAATAATATTGTTGACCCATTTTTAATTGTTCTTCGTACATTGTAAGTTTCGTACATTGTGGTTAAAACAGGAAGTGATAATATAACCAACCTATCCCCAATGTTATCCAGGGCATTGTTAAAGTCGTTATGAAGTTTTTATATTTATCATCCTCTTCCACTTTCAAATCTTTGAAAGTTATATGTTTCACGAATGTTGTCATTAACCATATTCCCACTGCATTTATATAAGTAATTTCAATAATAAATTCAGGGGCGATTGGCAATAAAAACCAATACCAATATTTGTACAATACAAATCCCCATGCGAGTGGGGCATAAAATAATAGTACAATTGTTAATACGATAAGACCGATACAACCTAATAATATTTCCATAATTTTAATTTAATTTAGTTATTGTAAAATGTTTAGTATAATTTGCTTCAAAATTTATATTCTCTTCCATTATAGGATATGTTTGTGATATTTTAATAATAAGTGGTAAACATTGAGCGAGTTCAAATGTGGTTATATCCTTTTGGGGATTCCACTTTACTTTATATTGATTTGGTGGTTTCAGGATATTAATTTTCGAATCATTTTCATCCACCTGGGATTTATTTATTTCGAATTGGGATTTGTTATTATGAACAGGATCGTTCATCAATATATTTTCCCCTTCTGTTGTTATAAAAAAATCAAATTCATTATTCATAGTTATATATTTTAAATTATTATTATTATGTACATTGTTGATTAAGGATTAAAATTTGGTGGATTTCGACCGTTAAGTTTTATATATTCCTGATCCAACTCATCCAACATTTTAAATGCACGGTTTTTTAAAAGGTTATATGGATGGTGTAATTTCTCATATGCATCCAACCATAATTCTTTTGCCATGTGAGGTGTCTTCTTGAATGCTTTTTCATACATTTCTTTAATCTCATCATTAACTTCAAAAGCTGGCACAGATAATTGTCCCACGATATCTAACCAATAGATAATTCTTTCATAGAAAGTATTGTGCTCCTGGTCCTTTAATTTTTTTCTTTTCACATCATAATATATTTCCTGTTTAATTGTTTTTAATTTCTCTTCGATTATTCTTAGTTTCTCAGAATGATCTGGGAGATCATTTTTAAAATCACGTATTACATGTGTGTTATCATCAAGTTCATTAATCATATAAGATATTTTTGAGAGGTGTTTCTTATTTTTAATTGTTACTATTGAAATAATTGGTAATGATTGTTTCAGGCGATTCTTTATTAGATTCTCCAGTAAAGTTAGTTTCAATACCCATACGTTCACTCCAGTCGAATACTAATCCTTCTCCTTCTGGTGTTTCATGCTCCAGGTCTTTATCATATAGCTGCAGGAATTTTCCTAACATATGGTCCATTCCCCCAACCAAGGTTAATCTATCTGTTTGAATTAATGTTTTTCTACTCATAATATTTTAATGTCTATTGTTAACGTATACTTTAAATTTGGATAATTTTAATGTCTATTCAAAATCATAAACATATATGTTAACATGCTCCAGGGTTTCTTCCACTATTTTAGAGACCTTGGACCAATCACCACCTGCGAGTCCACATCCAATCCTGGGCATGTGCACGGACGCTTGAATCTCTTGCGCAACTCTATTAACGTCCTGAAGACATTTTTTTAGTGCGTCATATCGTATTGGGGGATTACCCTCAGAATCAGGACCAATATTATGTTGCGCAATCATATTGGCGACCATGATATCGTTCTCCACGGCACAGTACTGTACATTGCCCAATTTATGTTTATTGGGATCATTTCTATATCTATATCCCTGTTCAGGACCTTTCCATCGTTTGGACAATGCCAGGACGAATCCTGCACCCCATGCACCGATATCATTACAGATATGTACAATTATTTTATTTCCTTCACCCACAGGTTTAGTTGCGTCTCCCTTAACGTAATTTATTTTCATAGTGTTATAGTATAAAGTTTTTAATTAGTACTTCTTGTATGTCTTCACCATTGTTGTACATTGTGACATATTCTTCAATTTCATCCAGGCACTCTTCACGTGATTTATCACAAACCTGTTTCATATGATATGTTACTTCATCCAAGGTGATATATTTATTAAAGAGATCACTTTTTTCGTCATAAAAGTAATGATTTTTATAGAACTCGAAGAATCTTTTTTTCAAC
>SLPE01000019.1 GCA_007132145.1 Candidatus Izemoplasma sp. | reverse complement strand
TGCTCAGGTTTTCACGGGCGTCGATCAGTTTCACCAACAAGGGAAAATGCGCATCCTTCCGGTGTCCGAACAGCGCAGGGTGGCTCTTCCAGACGTCCGCAAGCGACAGGCCCGCAAGCGGCCCGTTGACGATGTGGGACATGCCCGAAGACAAAGCGCTGATGCCCCAGCATTCGCCGATGTCGTCGGCGTCGATCGCGTAATCGAAACGTTGTTTCAACTTCGTGCCTCCCCAGACCTTCTTCTTGAAGACGGGGGTGAATTTCAAGATCATCTTCATCATCCGTTCTGTCGTCGGTGCGGTGTTGTGCAAAAGCGGTTGTAGCGACTTCAAGGCATGTCTTCGTGGTGGGTTCTCAAAAATGCGGAGATGGTGTCGATATCGGTGTAGGCGAGCGCGACGACGCTGTCGGCCGCGCCGTAGTAGATCGCGATCCGGCCGCTGTCCTCATCGGCGAGCGCGGCGCAAGGGAAGACGACGTTGGGGACGAACCCCGTTTCTTCATACGCCGTTTCCGGGGTCAGGCAGAAGCGGTTCGAGCGCAAGCGCACACGTGAAGGGGTTTCGAGGTCCAAGAGCGCGACGCCCATCGAATAGACATAGCCGTTGCACGTTCGGGTCACGCCGTGATAGAACGTCAGCCAACCTTCATCGGTCTTGATCGGTGCCGGACCGCCACCGATTTTCAAGTTTTGCCACCAACTGTCGTTTTTGCCCATCACCCGCCGGTGTCTGCCCCAGTGGATGAGGTCGGGACTCTCGGAGATGAAGATGTCCCCGAAGGCGGTGTGGCCGTTGTCGCTTGGGCGACTGAGCATCTTGTAGACACCGCCGATTCTCTCGGGAAAGAGGACGCCGTTGCGGTTGAAAGGAAGAAAGGCGTTTTCCAGGCGGACGAACGTCTTGAAATCGTCGGTCTTGGCCAGTCCGATGCTCGGTCCGTGGAAATCGGTGCACCAGATGATGTAGTGGACGCCGTCGACGGCGACGAGTCTCGGGTCGTAGGCGTAACGGCTCATTCCGTCTTCGTCTTCGGCATTGACGAAACGGATCGGGGCGTCTTCGAACGTCCACTCGAGTCCGTCGGGACTGCGCCCGAGACGGAGGTGGGGGACGCCCGTGAAGTCTTCGACGCGAAAGACGCCGATGAAGTGGTCCTTCCACGGGACGACGGCGCTGTTGAAGATTCTCGCGACGCCGGGCGCAGGGTTGCGTGCGATCACCGGGTTCGCATCATGGCGCCAAACCGGTCTGTGTTCATGCTCCGGTCGGGGTCGCCACGGCATGTTCGGACATTGAACGCCTTTGATTTTCATGGTTTTCCACCCGCTTTCTTCAATAGGGAAGCATTGTGTTCGATCATTTTCAGTCGTTGCTCGACGCATTCGAGTGAACGTAGTGCATCGGGCGGCGTGTTGAATACGTAATCGAGCAGTCGGGCTTCGCTCGTCGTCGCGACGTGGCTGCGCGTGTCGCTTGAGGCGTAGTAGATGTAGACGGTGCCTTCGATGTTGAGAGCGCCGTTGCAAAAGACGACGTTTCCGACGTCGCCGATGCGTTCCTTACCGCGCGGCGCGAGCAAATAGCCGCCCGGCTTCGCGATGACTTTCCACGGTTCTTTCAGATCGGTCGCGAACGCATAGAGAACGTAGCGGAGTCCCGCCGCCGTTTCGCGGACGCCGTGGGCGATGTGGATCCAGCCCTTTGGCGTCTTCAAGGGAGGCGGTCCCTGCCCGTTCTTCAGCTCGCTGACCGTGTGGTAGATTTTCGGGTCGATGAGACGTTCTTCACGGATGCGTGCGGGGTCGATGTCGTCGGCGAGTCCGAAGGAGATGCCGCTTCCCGCGGCGATGAAGCCGGTTTGAGGCCGGGTGTAGAAGGCGTATTTGCCTTCGACGAACTCCGGATGCAACACGACGTTGCGTTGTTGCGGGGAAGGCGTCTCGATGTTCGGCAAGCGTTGCCATGCCCGCAAATCCTTCGTTCTTACGAGACCCGCATGCGCACATGCGCTTGTCGTATCGTCCTCTTCGGCCGAAGGGTCTTGATGCTCCGAGCAGAAGATGCCGTAGATGTAGCCGTCTTCATGCGCGCAAAGACGCATGTCGTACATGTTCGTCTCTTCTCGGATGCGGTCTTCCCAAGTGAGCGGCGTCCCGACGAAGCGGAAGTTGTCGATTCCCGATGCACTCTTCGCGATGGCGAAGAAGGACTTGCGGTCGACGCCTTCGACGCGGGCGACGAGGTGGAACATCCCGTCGACGTGAATCGCGCCGGGATTGAAGACGCTGTTGATGCCGAGACGTTCGAGGAAATGGGGGTTGCTCGAAGCGTCGAGGTCGAAACGCCATGAAAGCGGGATGTGCTCGGCACTCAAGACCGGATGGACATAACGTGTCAAGACGCCGTGCGTATGCTCGCTGTCGATTGCGTTGCACATCGATAGGCGTCGTTCTTGTGCTTCTCTTCGTTTCGCATACTCGGGATGAATCATGTTTGCGACCCCCTCTTGATGATTTCAAGACAGGCACGGACGTTGTGGTAGTTCGCTTTCCAATTTTCGCTGATGCCGCGGTCTTCATGAGGCACGCCCTTCTTGTCGACGCTCCAAAACCATTCTCCGCCTTCGCGCGCGTCGGCGATATGGGTCAAGGTCTTTTCGATCGTCCGCATCGAAGCCCGCAAATAGCGACGTTTCTTCGTTTTCTCGAACAAGTTGTAAAACCCGACGATGGCTTCGGTCTGAACCCACCAGATCATCGCTTCATCGTCTTTTCCGTTCGTACGCTCGCTGATGATGCGACCGTCACGGTAACTCCGTTTGAAACACCGTTGCGCCATTTCCTTAGTCATTGCCGCATACGGCCCGTTTTCGATGCGAAGGACGTCGAGCGCTTCATCGATCAACCAGGAGGCTTCTATGTCGTGACCGAAGGAGACGGAATCGAGGAGACTGTTCCAATGCCGGTCGAACAAGACCCCGCATCCTTTTTGCCTAGAACAGTAGATGCGTTCATAAAAACATGAAAGCAAGGTGGAAAGGCGCGTTTTCACATCGGGCTCACGAGACGCTCTGTAAAGCGTCGTGTACGCTTCGATGAGATGAATGACGGCGTTCGTCGTGTAGACGGGAACGCACTCGCCGATCGCGAGGAAGGTGTTCGGCGCTTTTTGCCAACGTCGGTCGAACTGTTCCCAATACGCACCGGTGTCGGCGTCGTAAGCCTTCTCTTCAAGTAACGCGAACAAGGCCAAGGCCCTATCGAGCACGTCTTGGCGTCGTGTCGCGAGATAGAGTTCGGCCAAGGCGTAAATCATGAAACTGTGGGCGTACACGTGTTTCGCGTCGTTGATGACACGTCCGTCGTATGCGGTCTTCCAGAACACGCCGCCGTCGACGTCGTCCCACAGTTTCGAGACGATGTATTCATAGGCGGTTTCGGCATACATCAAGTGGCCGTCATTGGGATAGGCGTTTTCAAGCGCTGCGTAACTCCAGAGGATCCGCGCCATCTTGACTGCGCCTTTGTCGGCGGTTGCATCCAAAGCGAGGTCGAGTCCGACATAGCCGTAAAAGCCCCCGTGTTCGCGATCGACGAGCCGGTTCCAGAAAGGGACGATCTTTTCGTGCAGATGACGTTCTAGGGTCTGACGCATCGTTCGACCTCCGTCCTTGTCGTGGCCGCTCATTCCTTGACCGCTCCCATGAGCAATCCGCGGTAGATGTATTTTTGCAAGAAGATGAACAGAATCAGGATCGGAAGGATCGTGATCATCTGTCCGGCGCAAATGACTTCCCATTGACTGCCGAAAGGACCGCGGAACTTTTCAAGCGCCGTCGAGATGACGGCGAGGTCTTCGGCGGGCATGTAGAGCATGGGGATGTAGAAATCGTTGTAGATCGCGACGAATTTCAAGATGGCGACCGTCGTGATCGCCGGCGCCATCAAGGGCATGATGATACGGAAGAAGATCTTGAAATAACCGGCGCCGTCGATGATGGCGGATTCATCGATGGAGACGGGAATGTGCTTGAGGAACTGCATGAAGATGTAGACGGTGATGATATCGGTGCCGGCGAAAAGGATGATCGCCGACCAGCGTGTGTTGATGAGTTGGATGCCGAAATTGCGGGCGATCCAAGTCATCAGACTGAAGATGGCGATGTTGAGGGTGATCGCGGGAATCAAAGCCGCGAACAGAAACAGATAGGTGACCGCGTTGCGTCCCGGAAAGCGGAAACGTTGCAGCACATAGGCCGTCATCGCGCCGATGAGCACGGAGACGACGATGGAAACGACCATGATGATGAAGGTGTTGAAAAAACCGAGCAACATGTTTCCGTCCGTGAAGGCGACGCGGTAGTTTTCGAAGTTGAGGAAACTCTCGGGCGGCGCCCAAGCCGACGTGTCGTAAAACTCCGTATTCGTCTTGAAAGACCCGAAGAAGACGGGAATGATGGGAATGATGACGATGATCGACAGGCTGATCAAGGTCGCGTATTTCAAGATTGTCGCGGAGCGGTCCTTGATGGTTTCGAGGTGTTCTTTCCTTTTCATGTGAACGCTCCTAATCTTCCTTGATCAACGCTTTTTGCAAAAGCGTGACCACGATAATCAGGACGAACAAGACGACGGCGAATGCGGAACCGAGCCCGTAACGGGGGTTCGCGCCGAAGGTGATGCGGAGCGCTTCGATGACGAACGTCGACGTCCCCCACGAGCCACCGGTGATCAAGAAGGGGACTTCGAAGACGCTGATCGCGCCACGGATGGCGAGGATCAAGTTCAACAAGATGATCATCTTGATGTTGGGAACGACGATGCGCCAAAGGATTTGC
>SLPE01000119.1 GCA_007132145.1 Candidatus Izemoplasma sp. | reverse complement strand
GTTCGCTTGCGACATCCCCTACGTATTTCCGCAGACGCCTCCTTTCTCTCCTGCGTGCTTCAACGAACGCTCTGAGCCCGGTTATCACGGAAAAAACCCCGGGCTACGGGGCGGCATGGTTGGCGCTTCATGGGTCTTGAAATCCCTTCTGATGCTCTTTGAGACTTTCAAAAAAGCGGATCCCGCAGGATTCCGCTTTTTTCGTGCCTTGATGATCAGTTTTGCGGTTTGAGAAGCCTGATGCCGTAGATCGCCATGAACACGACTCCGTTCAACAAGACGATCGTCGACCCCGAAGGCCAGTCGAGGAGAAAGGAAGAAACCAATCCGAACAAGACGTTGACCGTCGATATCAGGACCGCAAGCAAGATCGTCATCTTGAAGCCGCGTGAAAACTGCAAGGCGATGATCGTCGGGAAGATGATGAGGCTCGAGATGAGCAACGTGCCGACAGCGCGAATGCCGACAGCGATGGTCACTCCGATCAAGACGGCGAGCAACGTGTTGAGCCGTCGCGCCCTCACGCCGCTGATGCGCGCGAAATCCTCGTCATAGGTGAGTGAAAACAGATCGTGATAGAAAAGCAGGACGATGACGACGATGGTCGCGGCGAACGTAATCGACAAATAGACGTCAATCCGTTGGATCGTCAAGATGCTGCCGAAGAGATAACTGAACAAATCGACGTTGAATCCTCCCGCCGTACTGGCGATCACCGTCCCTAGCGCCATGGCGACCGCGGCGGTGAGCGCGATGGCCGCGTCCCCTTGAAGTCGCGGACTCCGATTGAGTTTCAAGATGAAAATCGAGGCGGCGACGACAAGGATGAGCGTCACGATGAAAGGCTCCTGATTCGTCACGAGACCGATGGCGACCGCGGCGAAGGCGACATGCGCGAGTCCGTGACCGATCATCGAGAACCTTTTCAGGACGAGAAAAGGCCCGATGAAAGCGCCGCTGATCGCGACCGCGATGCCGACGAACAACGCCCGCCACATGAATCCGTAATCGAACGCCATCAACAGTTCTTCAAACCATGTCATGTCTCATCGTCCTCCCCGTCGGCATGAGGGGCCTCGAAGGGCGACCGCACGGGTTGTCGCAAATATGCCTTGTAAGCGCCGTCGTAAAGGACCGTCTGATCGATATGGAGCACCCGTTTGATATAGGCGCCCGCCGAAGCGATATCATGCGTCACGAGGAGAATGGCGACGTTTCTCTTTTCGTTGAGTTCCTTGAGGATGTCCAAAAACGCTTTTCTCATCGAAGGGTCGAGTGCGCTCGTCGGTTCATCCAAAATGAGGATATCCGGTTCGGAAACGAGTGCCCGTGCCAACAAGACGCGCTGATGCTGCCCACCGGACAGCGCGCCAATCCTTTTCTTCCTCAATGCGGAGATGCCGAGGGCATCCAACGTCTCGGCGATTCTCTTCTTGTCGTGTCTCCCGATCGTCTTGGGAAAGCGCTTGTCCGCCAACAACCCCAAAGCGACGATCTCCCCCACTGTCGCGGGAAAGAAACGGTCGGACGCCGCCGTTTGTTGCGGCAAATAGCCGATGCGCGGACTTCCTTTGCGCTCGACGCTTCCCTTGCTGATGCTCAAGAGTCCGAGCATCGCTTTGATGAGTGTCGTCTTTCCGGACCCGTTCGGCCCGATGATTGCGGTGAAATCCTTGGGTTTGACCGTAAAATCCACGTCTTTGATTGCGACGTGAGACTGATATTTCACGGTCATGTTTTCCACATGGAACATGTCAGTCTCCTTCCTGATGTCTCAACCCTATCCTGAACTTCTCGAGATTGTGTCGCATCATGTCGATGAACGTCGTTCCGTCTTGATACGCTTGTTCCGGGATGTTTCCGGCCGCGTAAAGATAGAGGATGGTCGCGTCGGTCGCCTCGGCGATCGTATCCGCGACATGAGAAGCGATCAACCGTTCGGAAAAAAGCACCTCGATGTCATACGCTTCCATCAAGTCTATCATATGCGCGAGTTGCTTCGGTGTCGGTTCATCTTCGGTCGAAAACCCGCTATAAGGCGTATGGTACTCGAATCCGTAGCGATTCGCGAAATAGCCGAAAGCATTGTGTCCGCCGTGCATGATGACGTTGAGCTCGGATTTCGCGGCGAGATCGAGATAATCGGCATGCAAGTCAGCGAGTTTGCCGATCAATCCCCCGGCATTGGCAGTAAACGTCGCTTCCATCTCCGGCAAAAGTTCGATCAGCGCCGCCAAAATGCTTTCCACCATCTGAATCGCATTCAGGGGGTCTTGCCAAATATGAGGGTCGTGGATGTGCGCATGGTCGTCGTGGTCGTGTCCATTGTCGTCATGGTCTTCGTCATGGCCGTGTCCATTGTCGTCGTGGTGATGATCGTCGCAATCCTCTTCATCGTCGTCGTGCCCATGGTCGCATTCGGATCCTATCAAATCGATATCCTTGCTGACGTCGAGAATCGTCAAGCCGGATCCGGCACTGCCACGAATGAGATTGTTCACCCATGGTTCCATGGCGTCTCCCGTGTAAATGAGCAAATCCGCGTTCAAGATGCGCACAACGGTACGCGGAGAAGGTTCGTACGCATGCGCGCTCGTCCCCCGCGGCAACAAAAACTCGAGTTCGATGGCGTCTTCGGCGATCCAACGCGCGAAATCGTATTGCGGAAACAATGTCGCCATGACGAGCGGTTTCGTCTTCTCGAAACGGAGGGTACACCCCGCAGTCATGAGAACGATCCCGATCAAGACGGCCCCTAGAATCTTTTTCATTTCATGAACACTCCCGTCGATAAACTATGAAATTGAGGTTTTTCTATATGACTTATTTGTTCATGTATGATTATATATTTTTTGTCCCATAAAAACAAACTACATGTTTCAAAATTTTTCTCGTCAGGACGTATCGATGACATGCACAAGTCGTTGTCTCCGTAGGAATTCTTTCAAATTTCTGTCCTCGTCGTTCGGAAATGATGATACAATATGAATTGTTGAATATCTTTTCGGTTTTTGAGGTGATGTCGTGTGCGGTTCATAGTTCGATACATGAAGACGTTTTTCTCGGGATGTTTGATGGGCATCGCCGGCATCATCCCCGGCGTGAGCAGCGGGACGGTCGCCGTCATTTCCGGCGTCTACCCCGAGATGATTTCCTCGCTCAACGCCTTGACGACGAAAAAGATGAAAAAACGGGGCCCGGCGTTATTCCTCGTGATTCTTGTCGTGGGTATGGGGCTCGCCACTTTCTTGTTCGCGGGCATCATGGAAAGATTGATGGCCGTGGAAGGTGAGCGGATGAGTCTTTTCTTCATCGGGTTGATCATCGGCTCGATTCCCCTTCTTTACAGAAAGATGCAAACCTACGGCCATCACGACCGATTGAAACCGCTTCGCTTGATTCCCATGATGGCGGCCTTCATGCTCGTGTTTTGGATCAACACCCACCAAGGCGAACCGAGACACCCGCTGACATCCGTCACAATCGCGGTCATCGCCGTCATGTTCCTTGCGGGCATCATCAGTAGCGCCGCCGGGCTTTTTCCGGGCATCAGCGGCTCGATGGTCTTGCTCGCGCTCGGCATCTACTCGACGATGATCCACGCCCTCACGAACTTCCATCTCATCTTGTTGATCGCCTTGGCATTGGGGGCTTTCAGCGGCTTCATCCTCTGTTCGCGTCTCATCCACTATCTCCTCGTCCATCATGCGGGCTGGAGTTATTCGGTAATCATCGGTTTCCTCTTGGCTTCCGCGCTCTTCCTATGGCCGGGTTTCACTGTATTCGAAGGGTTCGTCTTCATCTCCGGGTGCGTGTTCATCTTCTTGTTGGGTTTCGCTCTCGCGATGGTGCTCGGCGGTGAAAGAAGCCATGCCTGAACTCGTCATTTTCGATTTCGACGGTACACTCGCCGACACCAAGCACATCGCCTATCACGTCTATCTCGCCTTGGCGGAAAAACACGGCATCTCCCCGATGAGCGCAGAAGCCCTCGATCGCCTCGGCGGTCTCTCGATCAGGCGACGTCTGAAAGAACACGGCATCCCCATGTGGAAACTTCCCGGACTCGTCAGAAGTTCCGTTCCCCTATATCGTCGCGAAATGGCCGGGGCCCGCTTGTTCGAAGGCATCAAACCGATGTTGGAGCGACTCTCCGGTGACGACTTGGTTTTGGCCGTCGTATCGTCGAACAACGTTGAAAACATCGAACGGATCCTCGCCTCGAACGAGGTCGATTGTTTCGCGCACCTCGTCGGCAAGGCCTCGCTGTTCGGAAAGCACCGGAAGATCAGGCGATTGCTCAAGCGCTTGAACGTCTCGCCGAAAGACGCCATCTATGTCGGCGATGAGTTGAGAGATGTCGAAGCGGCCAAAAAAGCGAGAATATCGAGTGTCGCGGTCACTTGGGGATTCGACCACACCGACCTGTTGGAAAAGGCCGCTCCTGATCATCTCGCTCATTCCCCGGAAGCCCTTGTCGAAGTCCTCTGCCGATGGCGCACCCGGAACAAGCCCGACAACACGGCTTGACACCCGCTTCCGCCCTCCCTCATGAAAAAACACCTTCTCGCCTATCGTCGCATCGCTCTTTTCGAGCGCGAGCGGATGATCGAGGAGGTGTTTTTCAAGCCTTTTCAAAAAATGTTTGACAATCAGACAAATTAAGACTCTTCGTTTTTTCGAGTCACCGCTTTCCAATCGTGCGGCAACAACTCATATAGACGCAACACGACGCCTTCGGCAACGAGTACTTCCGTCGAGGCGTTGTCTCCGTGCAACTGACTGACGAACTCCCGACAGACACCGCACGGCGGAAGAATACGTCCCGCCCAATCGACCGCGACCATTTTCAACACTTTCGATTGTCCGTGTTTGAGCATGTCCCCGGCTGCCGCCCTCTCTGCGCAAAACC
>SLPE01000206.1 GCA_007132145.1 Candidatus Izemoplasma sp. | reverse complement strand
TCGCACTAACGTAAGAGAAGGTGATTCAGTAAGGGTTAACTTGCGTGGAACTACTGTTTCATCATTTTCAGAGATGTTGCAGCTTGATTCAGTTGATGCCTTCGTAAATGTTGTAAGACTTATTGAGGGTGTTGATTTTCAGCCTGCTGATGTTAGTATCCCTGATGTTTTAGCAGGAAATTACCAGGCTAAATTAGTAAGATTAAATGATGTTCAGTTTATCCAGTCACAGCTTGGGTCTACTTTTGCTGATGCTGCCGGGTTAAATACAGTAAACAGAACCCTGGAAGATTGCTCCGGTAATACAATTATTGTTCGTACAAGCGGCTATGCAGATTTTGCCGATGAAAAACTTCCAGAAGGTAAAGGTTCCTTGGTTGCTATTGCCGGTCTTTACAGGCCTGAATGGCAAGATTTTGACACCTGGCAATTATATATCAGAAGATTTGAAGAGATAGATATGGATGGGCCTAGATGTGGAGAGGTTGAAGGTACAATTATATTATCTGAGGACTTTTCAGGTGCTACAGTGGGTGAACCAATAGACCATAACAACTGGAAGTCGCACATTGTTGACGGTACAAGGCATTGGGTTGCTTCAACGACAGGATCACGGAAATATGCCCAAATAAGCCCATTTGGATCCGGTGACGAAAGTAATGTCGTTTGGCTTACATCCCCACAGGTAAATGCCAACCAGTATCAGGATGTTGTTATGTATTTTGAGACTGCTCAAACTAACTTTAAGCATGATGGTCTTAAAGCTTATATCTCTTATGATTATGATGGAAGTAATCCTGAAGCTGCTTTATGGACAGAGCTTTCTGATGCTGTAATTGCATCAGCTTCTTCATCGGCAGGAAGCTGGGTTGGGTCTGGAAATGTTAATGTTTCAAATTCCGGCCAAAACTTTCATATAGGCTTTAAATATACCGGTAGCGATACCGACGATCTGAATACTTTATTCAGAGTTGACAATGTTAAGGTGTATGGTGTTGAGGAATAGGCGGTTGCCCGGAAGCCTCAAGTATTTTTAAACCATTTTCTTCATCAAGCACAAAGCTTACAAACTTTTCTGCAAGTTCAGAATTGTTAGTCCTGTGTGGAATGGTAAGTCCGTAAACCATGGATTGACCTGTTTCAAGTATTGTTTCACCGGGTTTTGCTCCCATGGTTTCTATAGTTACCCGGGAATACCAATCATCCATATCCGGATTGCCTAGATTTAGCTCATCAGGTAATATTAGATACTTTAAGTCATGTTGTACTGCGACACTCCTGTAAAGAAAGATATAGTCAATATGACCTGTTTCCAGCAAAGCAATTAAATCTGTTTCTTTTGGCCTGATATTTTGCTTATCTTTTGATAACAACATATTTGCAAGGCCATCAATATTGTAATAAATCTCTGCAAGCTTACTGGTAAATACGGCTCTTACCCCACATGGATCATGATCGGGATTGCTTCTACCAATGCTAACATCAGGCCTCAGCATTATTTCGTACCAGTTTTCTGTGGTGATTTCACTTTGATAACGAGATCTTTCAGTATAAACTATTGACATTTCATTTCTTGCAAACTTGATATTCATACTTGCATGTTCTGGAATTAGCATATGCTCAATAACCATATAGTCTGCCGACATAAAAACATCAGCAGGAGTTTCGATTTCTATCACTCTTCTTGCTCCTGCTTTGCTACCCCATGCCTCAGTGAGTACTCTTACTCCCGGATTTTCTTTCTCAAATGCACGTGCAATCTTATGAACAGGATAAGTTAAACTGCCTGCATGTATCACATGTAATGTGTTTGATTTTCCTGTGTCACGCGAATTACATGAAATTAGAACTAAAACTACTATGGTTAGATAAAATACTTTTTTCATTGTGGCTCAAATTAATTATAATTACCTAGTAAGTTTACATATTGACATATAAGAACTGTTATATGCTTCCAATTAGGAATTGCTGCCTTAACTCTTCATCAAACTTCTCAATAGCATAACGCAACATTGTTCTGGGCATTGCTTTATAATGCTTTTTTAAGAAAGTATACTCTGTGTTAAAATCACGCTTGCCCACTTCTCTTAACATCCAGCCAACGGCCTTATGTATTAAATCATGTTTATGGGGAAGCATCATCTTTGCCATCTTTATAGTGTCATCATATTTGTTCTTCGAAATAAAGTGATATGTTGCAATTATTGCTATTCTTTGTTTCCAAAGATTTTCTGAATCCAATAACTCATATAAAAGACTTTTGTCTTTATCAATTAAATAAGGACCAAGAATTTTGTGTGCTGAAGAATCAACAATGTCCCAATTGTTTACACCTTCAATATTGTTAAGGTATGTGTTTACTACTTTTTGCTTTTCATCCTCTGTTTTGGCTTTTTGATATTTCAACACCAGAATAAAAACTGCTGTCAGCCTTTCTTCATGATATTTGCTGCTTAGAAGCAGACCTGATTCCTGTAAGGATATTTCCTTGAAAAACTTTTTCGCTATTGCACGCTGCCTTGGTACGCTTACTCCCCAAAACTGATCTCCTTCTCCATATCCGCCTTTGTAGGTTTGAAAAAACTTTTGACAAGATTTTGCTTTCTCAGGGTTTTCAAGTTTTTTTAATTCATCTTGTATTCTAACAATTGTATTCATTAAGGTTCATTTTTTGCGAATTTAACTTTTTTATGAATTTGAAAAAAAACATTTTCATAGGGATTTCATTTAAATTTTATAGATTTGCAGTTCAAATTTCGTAAATACTTAAAATAAAACATTTTAGCCTTTATGATATTTTCCGTTGAAACTTTGGTTTTTTTCTTTCAGGCTTTGTCAGCGATACCAAATTAATTGGTATAATTGAATTCTTTAAACCATAATTTCAATTTCGGAAAACTTCGAAAGGCTTTTATTTTTGGTAAAAATTAAAATCATAATTAAAAATTCAAAATATAAATCACTATGAAAAAATTATCAGTAATTGCATTTGGCGGAAACGCCTTGTTACGCGGAGATCAAGTTGGTACTATTGATGAGCAGGAACAAAATGTTTATGAAACATGTCAGCACTTGGTTCCTTTAATCAAAAGCGGGTATGATTTAGTAATAGGCCATGGAAATGGACCACAAGTTGGAAACGTTTTGCTTCAGCATGAAGCTGGGAACCAAATTTTTGGTTTGCCAAAACAACCAATTGATTTTTGTGTTGCCGAAACACAAGGCTCAATTGGGTTTATGATTGAACAGCAGTTAAGAAACGTTTTGGCAGAGCATGGAATTGAAAAGAATATCGTAACTCTTGTTACTCAAGTTGTTGTTGATAAAAATGATGATGCATTTAAAAACCCTACAAAACCTGTTGGACCTTTTTATACGAAAGAAGAAGCCGATAAAATGACAGCTGAAAACAATTGGGTATTTCACGAAGACCCACGTAAACGTGGCTGGAGAAGAGTAGTTGCCTCGCCAAGACCATTCGAAATTCCTAACTGGGAAGCTGTTGAAAAACTTGCTCGTGAAGGAAATATTGTAATTACAGTTGGCGGTGGCGGTATCCCTGCTTATTATGATGAAAAAGGTAAAATGATAGGAATAGATGCTGTTATCGATAAAGACCTTGCATCTTCATTATTAGCTACAAAAATTAAAGCTGATGAATTTTGCATTCTTACGGATGTACCTAACGTATTTATTAACTTCCATAAGCCGGATGAAAAGAAACTGGAAAAAGTTACTATTGATGAGATTAAGAAGCATTTGGCTGATGGTCAATTTACCGAAGGTAGTATGGCTCCAAAAGTTAGAGCATGTGTAGAGTTTGTTGAAAACGGAGGTGCAGATGCTATTATTACTGAGGCTGCGGAATTAGGAACAGAAGGTAAAGGAACGATCATTCATAAGTAGTGCTTGCAAGAAAACGCCTATTGCTACGTTGGGCTTGTCTTCAAAACTAAGTCATCCCGAAATTTCGGGACTCCTGTTTTTCAGCCGATGCCCGCCTTGCACTTGACGCTTTCTTATCAAGCACTTGTAAAAATAATTAGTTTCGTGCTGACACTAAGTAATGTGTCATAAATTGACTTTTAAAACTACAAACAATAATTATTCAATATTAGTATTAACATATAAAAACAAAAAACTATGGCTTTCAATTTAAGAAACAGAAGTTTTACAAAACTTTTGGATTTCACTCCACAAGAAATTAAATTTTTGCTTGACCTTTCAATGGACCTTAAAAAAGCAAAATACGGCGGATATGAGCAGCAAAGGCTTAAAGGTAAAAACATTGCTCTTATTTTCGAGAAAGACTCAACCAGAACACGTTGTGCATTCGAGGTTGCTGCGTATGACCAGGGAGCTCATGTTACATATTTAGGGCCAACCGGTTCTCAAATTGGTAAAAAAGAGTCAATGAAAGATACTGCAAGAGTTCTTGGTAGAATGTATGACGGTATTGAGTACAGAGGATTTGGACAAGAGAAAGTAGAAGAACTTGCACAATATGCAGGCGTGCCTGTATGGAATGGTTTAACAAATGAGTTTCACCCCACTCAAATGCTTGCTGACGTATTAACTATGATGGAGCACTGTGATAAGCCTCTTAATAAAATGGTTTTGTGCTACATGGGCGATGCAAAAAATAACGTTGGAAACTCTCTTATGGTTGTTTCTGCAAAATTGGGTATTGATTTCAGAGCTATTGCTCCTAAGTCTTGCCAACCTGAAGCAGAACTGGTTAAAAAATGCCAGGAAATTGCAAAAGAAACAGGAGCAAAAATTACTCTTACAGAAGATGTCGCTTCTGGTGTTAAAGGGGCTGACTTTATCTATTCTGACGTATGGGTGTCAATGGGCGAGCCTGACAGTGTATGGGTAGAGCGTATTAAGCTTCTACAACCTTACCAGGTTAATAAAAAAGCTATGGAGCTTACAG
>SLPE01000044.1 GCA_007132145.1 Candidatus Izemoplasma sp. | reverse complement strand
CGCCGGCTTTCATGGTGTTTCGAATTGTTCTTTTTTGAGCGATTCGAAAGGAAACACGATTTTCAATTTGCCGCGCGATATCTTCAGCTACTAAACTTGCATTTAAAGTTGGATTTTTTTCTTCTTTAATTGATACTTGAATGTTTTCGTTAGTTATTTTTTTTAGTTTTTTGGTAATTTTTTCAATTGCTTCACCACCGTGACCAATAACAACTCCTGGTTTAGAAGTTATCACAATTACTTCGGTTTTATCTTTATTGCGACTAATTAAAATATCAGCAACTGATGCTTTTTTTAAAATCTTTTCTAGATACTCGCGTATTTTAATGTCATTGTTTAAAAATTTGGCGAAGTCTTTATTTTCGGCATACCAATTAGAACTCCAATCTTTATTGATTCCGATTCTCAGTCCAATTGGACTAACTTTTTGTCCCATTATTCAACCCTCCTTTGCTATTCATCACTAACAACCACCGTTATATGGCTAGTTCTTCTTTTAATTGGATCGACATTTCCTCGTGAACCGATTCGGCCACTTTTTCTGGTTCGACCTTCATTAACGAATGCTTCTTTTACATATAAGTTTTCTTTTGCCATTTCGTTATTATTAACAGCATTTGCTATTGCTGAATTTAAAGTTTTTTCAATTATTGGTGTAACTTTGTTATTAACACCTTTTAATATTTTTTCGGCTTCGGTAATATTTTTACCGCGAATTAAATCTACAACTAAACGAGCTTTTCGGGGTGCAACACTAATTCTTTTTGCTACCGCTTTTGCTTCCATTTTAGTCCTCCTTCCTGGTTATTATTTTTCGCCACCATGTTTACTATGTTTTCTAGTGGGAGAAAATTCTCCTAATTTATGACCAACCATATCTTCTGTTATATATACGGGAATAAATTCTTTGCCATTATGAACAGCAAATGTTAGGCCAACAAAATCAGGATAGATTGTTGAACGTCTTGACCAAGTTTTAATTACTTCTTTTTTGCTTGATGCTTTTACTTTGTCTACTTTTTTTCTTAAACTTTCATCAATAAAAGCGCCTTTTTTTAAACTTCTACTCATTTATATCCATCCTTTCGTTATTTCTTTTTCTTTCGACGGCGAACTATCAACCGATCTGAAGCTTTTTTGCTTTTTCTTGTTTTATAACCAATTGTTGGTTTTCCCCAAGGAGTGACTGGTGATTTTAGTCCAATTGGTGCTTTTCCTTCACCACCACCGTGTGGGTGATCGTTTGGATTCATTACTGATCCGCGAACTGTTGGTCGTACTCCCATGTGCCTTTTGCGTCCGGCTTTTCCAAGAACAACTAATTCGCTATCTTTATTACCAACTTCACCAATTGTCGCCCGGCAAGTTCCTAAGACTTTTCGAACTTCACCACTGCGTAATTTTACTAATACGTATTTGCCCTCAACGCCTAATACTTGAGCTGAGGCGCCAGCTGAGCGAGCTAGTTCAGCTCCTTTGCCTGGTCTTAATTCAATATTGTGTACCATTGTTCCTTCAGGAATGTTTTTGATTAATGCTGCATTACCAACTTTGACATCTACTTTTTCGCCACTGATAATTTGATCACCAACTTTTAGTTTGTTGGGAGCAATAATATATCTTTTTTCACCATCTTGATAATTAATTAATGCAATATTTGCGGTGCGGTTGGGATCGTATTCGATTGCCTTTACAATTCCAACGACATCATCTTTAGTTCTTTTAAAGTCAATCATACGATATTTTCTTTTTGCGCCTCCACCATGGTGTCGAACAGTTGTTTTTCCTTGGTTATTACGACCGCCTGATTTTTTAATTACTTTTAATAATGATTTTTCAGGTTCTTTTTTAGTAATTTCTTTGTTAACCAAAGTGGACTTGTTTCTTGTTCCGCCTGTGGTTGGCTTATAAATTCTTATTGCCATCTTAATCCTCCTTAAATTTCAATTGTGTTTCCTGGTTGTAAGGTTACAATTGCTTTTTTTACTCGATTTCTTTTTCCATAACGGCGTCCAACCCGCTTTTTTTTCGGTTTTATGTTAATTGTGTTAACGCTTACTACTTTAACATTAAAAATGTTTTCAATTGCTTGTTTTATTTGCACTTTGTTAGCGTTTAAGTCGACGCTAAAGACGTATTTATTTTCTTGTCTTAGGTCGGAAGCTTTTTCGCTAATTATTGGCGCTTTAATAACATTGCGATGATTGTTTTCCATTATTTAAGCACCTCCTCAATGATTGCTAAACTTTTTTCAGTTATATATATTTTGTCAGTGTTTAGTAGATCATAAACGTTTATTTCGTTTGTTTCTAATAAGTTTAATCTAGGAATATTACGCATTGCTAAAACCATATTTTCGGTAATTTCTTCGACAATAAATAATGATTTTGCCGGTGCGTCTAATGTTTTTAATGTTGCTAACATGTCTTTTGTTTTTGGACTTTCAACATTAAAGTTTTCTAAGATAACTATTTCTTTGTTTTTAAGTTTTAATGCTAAGACTGATTTTAAAGCGAGTCTTCTTTCTTTCCGGTTCATTTTTTTGTCATAGTCACGTGGTTTTGGTCCGAAAGTTACTCCCCCACCAGCCCAAATTGGCGATCTGATTGTTCCGTGACGTGCTCGCCCGGTTCCTTTTTGACGCCAAGGTTTGCGGCCACCGCCACGAACTTCGCTGCGTGTTTTAGATGAAGCAGTTCCTTGTCTTAATGAAGCGTTTGTTAGTTTGACAGCATCATGAATAACTGTTTTGTTTGGTTCTTGTTTCCAAAATTCGTTTTTCAAATTAATATCTTTAACTTTTTCACCAGTTAAATTAATCATGCTAATTTTACTCATTTTTTTCCTCCTGCTCAACTTTTTTATCAGTTTCTTCCTCAGTTGTTTCTTCAGCTGCTTCATTATTTTCTTCTGGTTGTTCTACTTCTTCGGTTGCTTCACTATTTTCTTCCGGTTGTTCTACTTCTTCAGTTTGTGAAACTTCTTGCTCAGTAATTGGTTCATAAAAGTTTAATTCTGGAGCTTCAGTTTTCTTATCTGATTGTTTAACTGCTGTTTGAATTAAAACCATTGATTTTTTAGGTCCTGGAACATTTCCGCTAACTAAAATAACATTGTTTTCTAAATCAACCATAACAATTTCTAAATTTTGAATTGTTACTTGTTCAGCACCCATATGTCCTGGCATCTTCTTGCCCTTAAATACTCTTTTTGGTCGCATTGAACCAAGTGATCCTGGTCTTCTGTGAAAGTGTGAACCGTGCGACATTGGTCCGCGAGAAAAATTATGTCTTTTAATAACTCCTTGAAAACCTTTTCCTTTACTTATTCCAACAACATCAACTGTTTCGCCTGGTTCAAAAATTGAAGCATCAATTGTTTGGCCTAGTTGATATTGTTTTGCATCAGCACCTTTTATCTCACGTAAGAAGCGCTTAGGTTTGGTCTTTGCTTTGTTAGTATGACCAATTGCAGCTTTTGATGCTAGTTTTTCTCTTTTGTCGCTAAAGCCCAGTTGAATAGCGTCATAGCCGTCTGTTTCAGTTGTTTTAATTTGAGTAATTACGTTTGGTTCAACTGATACAACTGTAACAGGGATCATCTTACCTTGTTTTGTAAAAACTTGTGTCATACCAAGTTTTTTACCTAAGATTCCTTTTTTCATTTTTCTTCCTCCTATAATTTTATTTTAATGTCAACTCCGCTTGGAATGTCAAGATGCGATAGTGCATCTATTGTTTCCTTGCTTGGATTTTTAACATCGATTAATCGTTTGTGGGTTCGTTTTTCAAATTGCTCACGCGAATCTTTATATTTGTGAACTGCGCGCAATATTGTTACTTTTTCAATTTCAGTTGGTAAGGGGACAGGCCCGCTAATTTCGCCACCAGTTCTTTTAATGGTAGCAATTATTTTAGCACAAGCTTTGTCTAAATTTTTGTGTTCAAATGATTTTAAAGTAACTCGAACTTTTTTATTAGCCATCAATAAATCCTCCCTTCGCCTATATCTTGTACAGACTTGCTCTTTGCAAAAACCTGAAACGGTTAGTTGTCTTGACAACTTAACCACGCGTTTCAGCAACCTTGCACATCTATGCCTCTACACAATAGTTAATTATACACGCCTTTTTTTAGAAAATCAATAACTTTTTTAAATTTTTCATTTAAAAATGCTAATTTTTGTTAGCATTTTGCTTTTTATATCTTTTGGTTAAAACTTTAGCTGGTATTTTTTGGTTTCCCTCTGCATCTTTATTTTTATTATAATCTTCATATTTTTCTAATAATGAATGATATTCTTCACGAATTACATTATATGGTTTTTCATTTCTTTTTGCTCTTGCACAAAACGATTCACCCATAATCACCTTGCCCTGAAAATGACGCGGTCGCCTTTCTTCTGTTAAACCACATTGCAAGCATTTACAAGTCCAATATGTTCGCCCTTCATAATCATCTGATTCATAATATAAAAGATACCACAAATCATGTTCGCATTCTTCATGTAATGCTTCTTGATAATGTTGTTCAACTGATGACATTAACTTATGGTATTTATCTAGAATATCGTTTAAAAATTCATATCGCTGAACTAATAAATCTTGAGCAATCACTTGTTTTTCACCTTCATATTCTTGAATTAATTGAATATGGTTACGGATAAAAGACAAAATATCATTACTGCTTTGTGGTTCTAATTGTCGCCATTCCGCCATTATTTCTTGTAATTTTTGATTAGCCTTTTCTTTGTCTATTTCTAATTCTTCTTCAGCTAAATCAAACCAATTTTTTTTATCTTCACTCACATCTTCACCCCCTTGGTTTTAATTAAACTTAAATAGTTGCAAATATCCTACCATACTTTATTTATAAATACAAATTTTTTTTGCTTAAAAGTAGTAAAAAATGATTTTTTATGTTAAAATACCTTTCAAAGGTTTGAAAGGAGAAAT
>SLPE01000138.1 GCA_007132145.1 Candidatus Izemoplasma sp. | reverse complement strand
GATGTCCTCCGATCAGACGACTCCGCTCGATGAATGTGGCATCATCGAGTAAAGAGGAAAGACGCGTCACACACGCCTTGCCGTAACGGTGACGCAAATCATCGACGCAACGCCAGAGAGCGTCGCGTTTTTTTGTGAGGCGGGCGTCTTCAAAAAGCGAAATCTGAAAAGACGCGTCCGTCGATGTGAGACCACTCGCACGCAAGAAAAGGTTACGAATCGGCGCCGCTTCACCGAAGCGTCGCCAGAGCGTCATCGTCGCATGGTAAATGATTTCGGCGTCCATCGTCCGTTGCGGCAAGGCGCTCCGTCGATGGAAGCCGCCCCCGTATGCTCGCGAATAGCCGATCCCGAGGGAAACCGTCGAAGCGTCCATCCCTGTCGCACGCAAGCGTGCAGCGACTTCGTCGCTCATCTCCCGGAGGACGATGGCGACATCTTCGCTCGCGCAATCCTTATGAAGCGTCTGACCGAGACCGACGCTCTTCATCTCACGACCTTCGAAATCGGCGATGACGCTTCCGTCAAGGCCGTTGGCGTGATGGTGGAGTTCTTCACCGATGATGCCGAAACGCCGTTTCAAGTCTTCGATAGGGGTGTTTGCGAGCTCACCGACGCTATGAATGTTCAACATGTTCAGACGTCGCTCGAGACGATGTCCGATACCCCACATCTTGGAAAGCGGTCGGATCGGCCAAAGCTTTTCAGCGACGTCGTCGATACGGATGGCGGCGATCGGCGAGGCGCCGCGTTTGGCGTAGACATCGAGTGCGACTTTGCTCAAGAACATGTTGTCGCCGATACCGCAAGCCGCGGGGAGGCCGCGGGCGGCGATCGCGGCGAGAATGTCTTCGGCGATGGCTTCCACCGGCTTTCCGTAATAACGCGTGTACGTCGTCAAATCGAGAAAGCTCTCGTCGATGCTGTAAGTGTGCAAGTCTTCTTCCGAGACGAAACCGAGATAGATTTCCGTGACGTCTCGGGAAAAGGCGATGTAGTCTTTCATCCGCGGTCGCGCGACGATCAGACCTTCGACGTCCGGAAGGTCGCGTATGCGGCAACAACTCGCGATGCCGCGTTTGCGCATGAACGGACTGACCGCCAAGACGATTCCACCGGGACCTCGGCTCTTGTCGGCGACGACGAGCGGCGTCTTGAAGGGATTCAAGCCGCGCATCACACATTCGACCGAAGCGTAGAAACTGCGGATATCGATGCACAGGACATCACGTTTTCCAGATGGCATTTTCATCCCTCGCGATCTTTCATGATTCCATTGTAGGAAGAAAACGACCATAAAAAAAGGCTTGACATTCGCGACTTTTCTTGAATGCGAAGAGCCGCCTGCATCGGCGGCTCTTTATAATCATTACGAGTTGACGGAGCGGTTTCAACGCGTTTCGCGCAACATGTCCAAGCGATGGGCGAAAAAGTCCGGCAAGGGGGACGAGAAGGCCAACACCGTTCGTGTTTCCGGATGTGTGAAGGAAAGTTCGCCGGCATGCAGGAGTTGACCGTGGGTCGTATCGGTCGAACGATGTCCGTATGTCGCGTCACCGACGAGCGGATGGCCGATGTAGCGCAGGTGGACACGGATCTGATGTGTTCTGCCGCTTTCGAGACGGACGCGGAGGAACGTATGTTTCTCGAACCGTTCGATGACGTCGAAGTACGTCAGGCTCTCGCGGCCCTTCGCTGTCACGCCCATGCGGTGTCGATGTTTCGGATCGCGACCGACCGGGGCGTTGATTTTGCCTTTGTCGTGTGAGAGCACGCCTTCGACCAATGCGTAGTACGTCCGCTTTATTTCGCGTCTTTGCAAAGCGTTTTGCAATGCGGTGAGCGTCTTGCGGTCCTTGGCGACGACGAGCAATCCGCTCGTGTCCTTGTCGAGACGATGGACGATGCCGGGGCGAAAATCGTCGCCGGAATCGGCGAGACGCTTCTTCTGCCCGACGAGGCCGTGCACGAGTGTCGCTTCTTTCACCGTGCGCGCCGGGTGGACGATCAGTCCGGAAGGTTTGTTCACGACGATGAGATGGTCGTCTTCGTGCACGATGTCGAGGTCCATCTCGACCGCTTCGACATCCGGGGTCGGGGTTTCGACGACGACGAGTTCGACGACGTCGCCTTCACGTAGGGCATGACTCGCTTTTTGTGCGACACCGTTCACTTCGACATAGCCGTCGTCGATCAATTTCCGACCATGCGCGCGGCTGATGCCTGCGATAGAAGCGACGGCCTTGTCGAGCCGTTCTCCGGCGAGCGTGCCGGCGACGACGTGGCGTTCACGTTTCATCGCTTTTCGCCCTCCTGGGTTCGAGATACAAGAGTTCGAATGCGAACAATGCGATACCGACGGTCAAGCAGATGTCGGCGACATTGAAGATCGGAAAACTGTACCCGAAAAAACGGAAATCGAGGAAATCGACGACATAGCGAAAACGCAGCCGGTCGATGAAATTTCCGATGGCGCCTCCGAAAAGCAAGGAGATGCCGATGGAGAAGAACGTCTTTCGTTTGAAATCGAGTTCTTTGGAAAGGAACGCGAAGAGACCTACCGCGATGATGGTGATGACGATGAAGAACGTCATCTGGCCGGGGAAAATGCCCCAGGCGGCACCTTCGTTGTGATGGCGCGTGATATGGAAGAAACTCCGGATGACTTGAACCGAATCTCCGAGTTCCATCGTGAGCCGGATCAGCCATTTGCTCAATTGGTCGAGCGCGATGGCGCCGGCGACGACCGCGCCGGCGACGAGATAGTCTTTTTTCATGTAAAAAAAAAAAAAAAAAAAAATACGGGGTGAGTATCAAAATGAGTACCGTTGCGACGATGAGCGTCGCGAAGGCGGTCAAGGCGAACGCGGAAAAGACTTTGCGACGCAACGTTTTCGCCGCTTGCGCACCGCGAATCTGTTTCATCGCGACGAGAAAAGCTTGCGCGAAGACGATCCAGAAGAAGGTCGCGACGGTCGCGATCGAAAAAAGGAAGGGATAGACGAAACGCGGATAGAGCATCAAGAGGTTGACGAACAGAAGTACGAGCGGCGCGATGACGAGCACCGCAGAGACGAGCGCGAACACAGAAGCGCGCAAGGTTCCCGCTTCCGCCTTTTCACGAGGGGAGTCATCCATCAATCTTCCCACCTTTCGAGATAGTCGATGGCGTCGGCGAAAACGCTCACTTCGACGAGGGCCATTTCGGTTCTCAAATTCGCGAATGCGGCTTCGGCTTCGGCGAAGTTCCCGCTCGGGACGAACATGACATCCGCACCGGAGAAATGCGCGGCGATGACCTTTTGCTTGATGCCGCCCATCCTCGTGATCTGTCCTTCGGGCGTGACACCTCCGGTTCCGGCGATTTTGAGTCCGCGGCTGATGTCTTCGGACGTGAGACTGTTGTATATGTGCAAAAACTGCATGAAACCGCCGCTCGGACCACCGATGAAACCTTGACTGATCTCGTATTCGAGATCGAAGGTGTCGAGGATGTGGTAATAATCGGTGACACCGATGCCGAAGCGGCAGGCGTCATCGATCATTTGTGAACGGATTTCGTATTCGACGCGGTCGCCGTTGCGGAGCGCTTCGAAGGTGTGCAAAGTTCCGCACGCATGTTCATTCAAGGCGTCGTCGATGGCATCGCGGATATCCGTTCGCGCGTTCACGGAGACGATGCGGTCCAGCAGTTCGACGCCTTCGGGTTCCACATATTCGAAGATGCGGCTCACGAGGAGGTGAATCTCCCAATCGTCTTCATCCATCAGACCCGCACTCGAGGCCGCGAGGATGATCGCCGCGTTCCAGGCGTTGCTTCTTTGCGCTTGCGCGCTCCGCCAGCGGTCCACCGGGTCTTCATCCCGCTCGATCGGCGTGATCGCACGGCTGTCGATGCCGTCGTCGATATGAGATAACAACCATTGAAAGACGCTCGGTCGTCGCAAGGACATGACATACACCGTATGGAAGCTGCCTTCGCTCGTCGTGTCTACATCGGCAAACGTAATCTGCTTCTCGACGATACTCAACCCTCCCGGCGCAGTCAGGACATACTCGACCCTGACGGTCAAGACGACCATCAGGATGATGTAAGGAATGGCGATCAGCGCCAGGAGCAGGCGGTGTTTGCGGAACCATTCACGCATCGTCGACCTCGACGCGCAAGCCTTTCATCCGCCGACAAGAGACATGTGCATCCTTCAACATGCGCATGCTCGCTTGTGCGCTTTCTTCTTCTTGGTATTTGTGTTCGACATAGACGATTTCACGGATGCCGCTTTGGATGATCAGTTTCGCGCATTCGTGACAAGGGAAGAGCGTGACGTACAGCGTCGCCTCATCGAGACTGACCGTGCTGTTGAGAATCGCGTTGGGTTCGGCGTGGACGACATAGGGATATTTGGTATCCAAAAAACCGCCTTCGCTTCCCCAAGGATACTTGTCGTCATCGAGGCCGATCGGAAATCCGTTGTAACCGATCCCGACGATGCGGTTCTTGCGGTTGACGATGCAGGCGCCGACTTGCGTCTTAGGATCTTTGCTGCGCATCGCGCTTAAAAGCGCGACGCCCATGAAATAGCGATCCCAATCGATGTAATCCTTCCGTTTCATCGAAAATCACCTCTCACGTGATGTCTTTGACACGGCTCAAATCGATATGGCAGTAGCCGTTCTCGTTTTTTTCCAGATAGTCCTGGTGAACCTCTTCGGCGTCGTCGAAAGGCAATCCCCGGCGCAGTGCCACGCGCAAGGGCTTGTCATAACGCCCGGCGATGTCTTCCAAGAATGACGCAATCACCGGCGCGTCTTCTTCTTCGAAATTGTAAATGCCCGAACGGTATTGCACGCCGATGTCGGGTCCTTGGCGATTGATGGTCGTCGGGTCGACAATGTTGAAATAGTGTTTCAGCAGTTTTTCGAGTCCGACGATGTCGTCGTCGTACTCGATTTCG
>SLPE01000166.1 GCA_007132145.1 Candidatus Izemoplasma sp. | reverse complement strand
GTTCGGAACGCGTATAGGCGACGCGTTTTCCCTCTTCTGTAAGCATGTATTGCACTTGTGACATGCCTAAAAACGTCGTCTCCATGTAATAGACATCGTCGTCGACTTTCGTAATCATGAACATCTCGCCGAACAGCGGCACGTCCATCGTGATTTCCAAGGTGTAGTTTTCGATGTCACGCAAGCTGCTGAATGCGGTGGCGAGTTCCGGGTTTTCGACGGTCTTCTCATCCGTCGTGGTTTCCTCACTCGTGTCAACGTCCTCCCTGCAACCGGCCATCAAGAAAAAGCTCATGAAGACAAGCAACGCCAACTTTCTTTTCATTTCTCCAGTTCTCCTTCATATTGGTTTAAAGCAAAGTTCAATCACCTCAAAGATACCACATTCGCCACGTTTATCAAACAACATTTGATCCGCCAAGTCATCAGAAGCGGAAACGGCAAATTTCTTAAAGACTTTTCCACACTCGATAATGGCTTAATCATCGTATTTTAACATTACACGATGTGGAAATGTGCACATGTGGAAAATGCTCGATGTGGAAATGTTGAGAACTCGAATCTTCCCTTCATCATGCGCTTCGTTGTTGTTTCATCTTCTGTGGAAAACGCGTTGAACTCAAAAGTTTTCCACATTTTCTGTGGACAAATAGTTGTTTTTTTTGGGGGGCTTCTATGCTAAACTGAAATTGATCTCGCAAGGGGGCGAACGCATGGACGAACAGACAGAAATATGGCAAGAAATCAAATCGCAACTCGCGCTCTCTTACGATGAGAGTTCCTATCAAGAAACCTTGGAGTCGATCGACTCGATTTTTAAAGTGCAAAACAACTACATCTACCTCATCGTCGAAAACGACTTCGTCAAACGACGTATCGAACTCCTCTATTTGCAAAAGATGAACCGCCTCCTCGAAAACTTCACGACGGACACCTACAAGTACAAACTCATCACCCGTGAACAAGCGGAACAAGAACTCTCTTCCCAAAAGACTTTTTCTCCGGCCGATCCGGAAGAAGCCTTCGGACGTCAAGACCTCCAGTCGAACCTCAACCCCTCTTACACATTCGACAATTTCGTCGTCGGTCATTCCAACAGGCTCGCCTACACCTCCGCCATCAAAGTCGCGGACCAACCGGGCGTCGTCGCCAACCCGCTCTATATCTTCGGCGATGTCGGTCTGGGAAAGACCCATCTGATGCACTGCGTCGGCAATTACATCCTCGAAGGCGATATTCACAAAAAGGTCCATTACGTCAAAGCGGACCACTTCGTCGAGGAATACGTCCGTCTCGCGAACAAGAAGCGCTTCGACGAGTTCCATGAACAATACCGCGACGTCGACGTCCTTCTCGTCGACGACATCCAGTTCCTCGCCAAAAAAGAGAAGTCGCAACTCGAGTTCTTCAAACTGTTCGAGCATTTGCATAGCCGCCAGAAGCAAATCGTCATCACCTCCGACCGCAGCGCGAACGACTTGAAAGACATCATGAAGCGTTTGACTTCGCGTTTCCTCTGGGGCGTCTCCGTCGACATCAATCGACCGGACCTCGATCACCGCATCAAGATCCTCGAGAAGAAACTCATGGCTGAAACGAGCGACAAGAGCCTCATTCCGGGCAAAGTCCTGGAATACATCGCGAGTGTTTTCGACAACAACGTCCGCGAACTCGAAGGCGCCTTGAAGCGCGTGCTCTTCTTCTGTACCGCGTTCAACTACGAATTTACTGTGAAAAACGCGGAAATCGCCCTCGAGAGTCTCATCCAGCCCCGAAACAACCATCACGACCATGTCAAAACGAAAGTCCAAAACCTTTTGAGCGTCGTCAGCGACTATTATCACATTTCCACAAGCGACCTCGTTTCCAAAAAGCGCACGCGCAACTTCCTCTACCCGCGCCAGGTGGCGATGTATCTCATCAAAACGCGGTTCGACCTTCCCTACAAGCGAATCGGCCTCTATTTCGGCAACCGCGACCATTCGACCGTATTGCATTCCGTCGAAAAGATCGCCAACGACATCAACCAGGACAGAAACGTCCGCATCGATGTGGAAAAACTGACCGTCAAATGTGGAGAAAGTTGAGAAACCCGCCATCAAAATCACGCGTTTTCCGCTTGGATATGGTATAATTAACAGAGGTTGGCCGTTTTTTCCACATTTCCACCAGGCCTAATAATAAAAACAAAACAAAAAAGAATGAATGACAGAAGAGGTGATTTCATGCGCTTTGAAATCAACAAGGACAAATTGATCCACAACCTTCTCGCCGCACAAAAAGCGTTGTCGACAAAGACGCCGAACCCTGCTCTTCAAGGCATCAAACTCGACGTTTTGAAAGAGAAGATCGTCATGACGACGAGCAACTCCGACATCTCCATCAAAATCGACATCGACGACCCTTCGTTGTCCGTAGAAGAACCCGGCGCCGCCCTCATCCCCGGAAAATACTTCATTGAAATCATTCGTAAACTCGACGGGCAGACCGTCGCGTTCTCCCTTGCGGAAGAGAACATGTTGCAAATCGAGGCGGACCGCTCGAACATCACGTTGAACGTCCTCGAAATCGACGACTACCCGAACCTCGTGTTCAAAGAGAAAGAAGATTTCATCAAAATGAACGTCCGGACGTTGAAAACGCTCATCCGTCAAACGGCGTTCGCCACCTCGACGATCGAGAACAGGCCGATTTTGACCGGCGTCCACCTGCAAATCGAAGGGGACGAAATGACCGCGGTCGCGACCGACTCGTACAGGCTCAGCAAAAAGACGCTCAAACTCGAGGGAAGCTACGACAAGATGAGCGTCATCATCCCCGGAAAGAGCCTCGAGGAACTGATGAAGATCCTCGAAAACAACGCGGCGGACATCGAGATCCACTTCGACCAGTCGCGCGTCCTTTTCAAATACGAGAATACCCTCTTCCTCTCGAGGCTGCTCGAGGGCAACTACCCGGAAACGTCGAAGTTGATACCTCAAGAATTCCCCGTCCGCATCAAGTTCAACAAAGAGGCGCTCTCCGTCGCCATCGAACGGGCCAGCCTCCTATCGATCCGGGACGGACACAACGCCATCGTCAAACTGGCCTTGAAATCCGACGACAGTGTCGAAATTTCGTCGAACGCTCCCGAAATAGGGCGGGTGAGGGAAGAGCTCTACCCGGTCGACGAAGTCACCGGCTCACCCATCAACATCGCCTTCAGTTCACGGTACTTGCTCGATGCACTCAAAGCCTTCGCTTCGAGTGAGATCACCATCAACTTCACCGGAGAGATCCGCCCGTTCGTGATGACGGGTGAATACGATGAAAACATGTTGCAACTCATTTTGCCCGTCAAAACCGATTGACGAAACGGCGTCCCGATATCCGGGGCGCTTTTTTTATGTGGTTTCGCCACGGATTACCTTGTTATATATATACATATATTATATAATATAAGAAAGAAAGAGGGTAAAAAGACATGAAGACTGTCGTCATCGAAAGAACACCGATCACACTCGGGCAGTTCCTCAAGTTCGCCGATATCGTTTCAAGCGGAGGGGAAGCGAAACGCTTCCTTTCTGAAGGGCGCGTTCTCGTCGACGGAGAGCCCGAATCTAGACGAGGACGCAAACTCGAAATCGGCGCCGTCGTGAGCGTCGAAGGACTCGGCGATTTCAAACTCGTCGTATGAATCTCGCGACCTTGACCTTGAAACGGTTCCGTTCTTTCGAGAACGAAACGTTCACCCTCCATCCTGCGAAGAATCTCGTGCTCGGGCTCAACGCCCAAGGCAAGACGACCGTGCTCGAAGCGATTCACGTGCTCGCACTCGGGAAGTCCCACCGGTTGAGCAAAGACGAGGACCTCATAAGGATCGGCGAGGAAACCGCGCATATCGCCGCCACAGGGAAGATTAAAGGCGCCCCCGTGAAGATGAGCCTCTCGATCGGAAAAGACGGTAAACGGGTCAAATTCAACGGTCAGGAGATGCGACGCTTGAGCGATTGCATCGGACGACTCAACGTCGTCATGTTTTCTCCGGACGATCTCGACCTCGTCAAAGGGGAACCCGGACGTCGAAGACGGTTCCTCGACATGGAGGTCGGACAATTGACGCCGGAATACGTCAAGACCTTGAACCGCTACCGTCTCCGGTTGAAAGAGCGGAATGCCATTCTCAAAGCGATGGCAACGAAGGAAAAATACGATTCGACGACGCTTCAGGTCGTCACCGAACGGCTCGCCGAAGCCGGGGAATTCGTCGTCCGTGAACGGAAACGCTTCGTCGAAGCGTTGAACGTGGAGCTGACGGAGATCTTCCCCGTACTCGCCCCCCTAGACCCGCAACTGGCGATCGCCTACCACGGTAGCGCCGCGGACGGACTGTTGGCCGCGCTCCACAAGAAGGAACGCCACGACATGATCCAGGGGATGACGAGCGTCGGCGCGCATCGCGATGACCTCGGCATCACCCTAGGTGGGCGTCCGGCCCGTATCGTCGCTTCGCAAGGACAGATGCGCTCGATCGTTCTCGCGCTCAAGCTCGCCGTTGCAAGGTTGCTCGAATGCGCGACGGAAGACCCGCCGGTCATCTTGCTCGACGACGTGTTCAGCGAACTGGACCGCCCGCGTCGTGAACGGCTCGTCGACATGTTGGGAAACGACGCGCAACTCTTCATCACCGCGACGGACCTCGACGACGAGAACCGCGGACGACTTGGCGAACATCGCGCTTTCACATTGGACAACGGACATATTGAAGGAGTGGACATCCATGGCTGAAAAGAAACAGGCGTACGATTCAAGGAACATCCAGATTCTCGAAGGACTCGAGGCTGTCAAGAAAAGGCCCGGGATGTTCATCGGTTCCACCGGACCTCGCGGTCTTCACCATCTCGTCTGGGAAATCGTCGACAACGCCGTCGATGAAGCGTTGGCGGGGTATGCGCAGGAGATCCTCATCGACATCCTGCCGGAAGACGTCGTCCGTGTCACGGACGATGGTCG
>SLPE01000037.1 GCA_007132145.1 Candidatus Izemoplasma sp. | reverse complement strand
TTTCCAACCCCTTCCAATTACTCCCCGCAATTGTTGTGCCAACTTAAATTGTCAGAATAATTTTAATATAACAACTTTAATTTTTTACTTGACAGTTAATATAAAACATGTTAATATATAATTAGAGATTGAAAGAATTAACAAAAAAAGGAGCAGGTAAAAAATGGGAAAGAAAAATATTTATTGTGTATTTGATACAGAAACAATTGGTGTTGACAAAAAATGGGTATATGATTTAGGTATGGTAATCACTGCCAAAATTGGCAGACAGCTCTATAAAAAGCGATGGATTATTGAAGAAATTATCAATATTCCAAATATTGAAGAAATAGCTTTTTATGGCGAAAAAATCAAAACATTCTATAAAAAAGAACAAGCTGTCAAATTTGCACTTGCCCGCGAAGAATTTAGGGATATTATGGAATATTTTAAAGTAAATGTAATTACTGCCTATAACCTAAAATTTGACATGTCAGCAATAAAACAAACATTAGCATATACAAAAATTGGTAATAAATTCCTAAATAATCCAGTTGACTATTTTGACCTTTGGAATGCATCTTGTAACAGTATTTTCCAGCAAAGCCTTTTTAAGAAAATTGCAGAACAACAAAACTGGCTGACAGAAAAAGGAAATTTTATAACGACCGCAGAAATTGCATATCGCTATATTACAGGAAATTACAATTTTATCGAATCACATACAGCCCTGGAAGATGCAGTAATTGAATCCAAAATTTTACAAGATGTTTGCCGACAGAAAAAAGGTTATCAGAAAAATCAGATAATTCACATGCCTTGGCGCAAAGTCCAATAATACTAAAAAGGGCGAATATTCACACTATTCGCCCTGATTAAAAAGAAGGTGGAAAGAAATGACATTGACGGAAATTTTATACTTAATTGGTGGAATAATTCTGACTTTTGCGGCACTTCCGCAAATAACCCAATTATATATGACAAAAAATACAGAAGGTTTAAATTTACTAACTTTTCTAATGATTACAACAGGTTATATACTTAAAATGTTTTATGCAATTTATACAGCAATAAATGGTTATGGAATAGTTCTAATAATTACAACAAGTCTGGGTTTTCTAAATATTCTGACAGTTACATTTTTAATTATTTATTACAGATACTTTTCGGAATAGTCAAATAATTATCGCAATTCAAAATAGTTTAACAATTATCGCAATTCAAAAAATTGCGATTTCTTTTTACCATAGACTGGAATTGATTTCCAGTGGCGGCAGACTTCGCCGCCATTCCCATCTTTTTCCAATTAAATGTAAAAAAAATCCCACAATTTAGAATTGTGAGAAAATTCAATATTATTTTAATATTTTATATTTTCTGCTAATATTTGATCTTCTGTATATTCTTCAAATATATTCTTTTCTTCATCAGTTAGTTCTTTACTAAGAATATCCACAATTTTATCAAATACTCTGACAACTTCTCTCATTTCATCAATTGTCATTGTCATACTATTCACTCCTTTCTGATAATTACTCTAATTCAGTTTCAATGTCACCTTTTCGCAAACGATACAAATATTCTTGATATTGTAATTCTTCTTCCTTTTCTTTCCATTCTTTTTCTACTTCTAAAATATGGTTTCTAAGTTTTAGCATTACTTCTTTTTCTTGTCCTTCTAATTCCTTATTATCAGAATATTCAACAAATGCAATCATATCAAATGCCGCGGCAACTTCCCAGTTTTTTAAAAATAATCCTGTTTTCATTTTTTTTTCGCTCCTTTCCTCTAATACTATAATAACATATTACAGAATAATGTCAAGGGTTTTTTATAAAAAAAATAAATCCAGAATATTCTGAAAATTAAAGTGTTATCCGCCGTCATTACCAAACATTTCCAGTTCAAAATTGTTTGAATATTCAGAACATTCTCCGCCGTCATTACCAAACATTTCCATGGAAATCCCAGGAAATTTCCAGGGAATTACTTACAGGTAATATAAGGAAGTTCCGTGTAAGCTCTGCCATGCAAGCTCTCAAAATCTTCAGAAAATTCTGATATAATTTCCGTCATTCCCAATTTATTACAAGGGAATTCCAGGGAATCCCATTTCCAATTCCTGCCATAACCTTTTATGCGAGCTCTGTGCAAGCTCTATAAAAGTTCAGAATAATTTTAAAATAACAAATTTAATTTTTACCAAAAAATGTCTTGACATTTTAAATGTGGCATGGTATAATGATTATAGAGTTAAGGAGAGAGAGGAGAGAAAGAAATGACATTGTTTACCAAATATCAAATTGATGAAAAAATTACCAGAACTTTCAGAATTGAGGCTTTAAATATGGAAGTAACTGTTGATGAAGCACATGACTGGGATTTAATTACAGTTATAGTAGATGCTAACGAAAAGGAAGAAAAAGTCATTGAACTTACTTATGATGAATTAAATGCACTGCTTGAAATTGGTCATAAATTACTGACAGAAGAAAAAGACTAAAAAAGTTTTAAAAAGCACTTGACAAATTAAAAATCACATGATATAATGTATATAGAAGGTGAGAAAAAAATAAAAAAAAGAAAAGGGAGTGTGTCAATTAATGGCAAAAGAAAAAAAGGTAGATATTAGGGAAATGGTTTACGAAAGGGTTGCTTCCGCACTCATGCAAGATAATCATACCTTAACCAGAATCCGCAGACATAAAGAAGGTTTAGAATTTCAGTTTAATGATGAAATATTCGCACTTCGTGCAGTAAAGAAAAAAGATAAACTGAGCAAAACTGATTTTCGTGGTGAATATTTCCTGGATACTCAAGACAATTCATTTGGATATAAGGAATATTCAAAATAGAGTGAAATCTACCAAGAGAAGGTAAGATATGACAACGGGATTTTGCCTTCTCTTTCTCCATTTAATAACAAAAGAAAGGAAGTAAAAATATGATAAGACGTCTAATCCTCACAAAAATTATAAAAATTATTCGCTTTGAACGAAAAAATAATATTGATCATCATATAGAACAAATTCACAGAGAAATGAAACAAATGAATAATCATACACTAACAGAAAAACAAAAAGAAATTGTCAGAACAATCTTTCAAGAGAGATAATTCTCTCTTTTTTTTTAACAAAAGAAGGAATTAAATGGAAGTGGCGGCGCGGCGAAAGGGTATTTATAATTTTTACCAGCCGTCTTTTCCAATAAAATCCATCCCCTAAATACTATCCTTATTGTCAGATAATTTTTAATTAAACAACTTCTTTTTTTCTATTGACAATCTTTTGATCTCATGCTATAATAGATACAGAAAAAGGAAAGGAGTGATAATGAATGAGGGTGTCAAGAATGAAAGACATTAGAGAAATTATACACATTAAAGACAAAATGCAGGAAATTGTTGATACACAATTTAGTAATGATGAAGTATTATTAATAGCAGAAATGATGGAAAACGGTGACGAGTTATTTTGGGATATTATGGCAGAAGTAATTGATAATCATGAAGAACAAAAATATGTTTAGGTCAATGATAATGAATCTTCAGATTAGTCTGAAGATTCTTTTTTTTGTCAGTATATGGAAATGTTTTACAATGGCGGAGCTTAATAATAATTTAAAATTCCGTCATTCCCATAAAATTCCAGGAACAAGTCAAAAAAAAGAGTCAGACTATTCTGACTCTTCCTTCCATTCCCAATCTCTTTCACAATTATCACATACCCAAATATGCGGACAATTGAGATCAATTGTTTCTATTCTATCGCCACAAGTTTCGCAATTAATTTTAATTTTTTCCATTTATTTCCTCCTCCTTCACATCATACATTCTGCAAAAGTAATTGCCAAAAAATTCACGAAAATCAGACCAATTACGAATTACCGCTACTTTCTCACCATTGACAGACAACAACTCAATGCCGTCCTCATTTTCAGTTAATGCCATATCCAACTTGTAAAAATATGTAATAACATCATCAACGATAATAAACAGATTATTGTCTAAATTCAAAGGAATAATCAACATTGAACCAGTGCAATCAGGACAACTACTAACAAGGTTATTACTGGTAGTCCACCCACATTCTACACAATTCCATTTTCTAACACCTTCCACGAATACTCTTGCCATTTATAACCACTCCTTTCAACTATTTATATTATATCACGCGGCCAAAGGTTTGTCAAGAGATTTATTAAAGTTTAAATATTCTGAAAATTGCTTTAAACCGCCGTCATTTCCAATCATTGACATAGAATTTAATTCCAAAGACGGCGGGAAAGACTGACATTTCTGCCAGTCTTCACCACTTTGACTAAAAGGTCTCGAGTAGGTCTTTTGCCTCAACTTTCTCTTTTTTCAGAATAGTCCTTACAACTACATGATTCCCATTTACTTCCAGAACCAGACCTTCTTTGTTGCGACCAACCAGATTTGCTCCAGTTTCTACCAGGGTATTCTTGAGAATATCCCTCACCATTTCCCGCTCAGTGATTTTAACTTTACCTTTTTCTGTCATTATATCAAACTCCTCCTTTTTTTAGGGCTTTTCTCCCTCTCACTATAATAATTATACTATAGATCCGCGGGCTTGTCAAGGGATTTTTTTAAAAAAATAAAATTTAATAATTCCAACAATTTAAACATGTAATTTTTTACCAATGACGGTAATTACCAAATTTTTCCAGCCACCGTCTTTCCCATTTAATTCCATGCACTATATTTAACGAATATCGCCCATAGGGACTATATGTAATTATTTTCCTTATAAAAGTTAAAAGCCGTCATTTCCATCTTATTCCTTTTCTGTCAAAAATACTTCCAATTTTTCCTAAAAAAACAGTTTTATATCCTATAGGACTTCCTGTGCGAGCTCTGTGCAAGCTCTAAAAATTTTACAAAATATCTTGCGAGCTCTAATTTTACCAAAATTTTACATCTCCACATAAAAAAAGAGATTGGCGAACCAATCTCTAAACTGCAATTTTCTTTCCTGCCGCTACATTTAAACTATCAT
>SLPE01000108.1 GCA_007132145.1 Candidatus Izemoplasma sp. | reverse complement strand
ATGGCGAGTGCGCCGTCCTCGGTATAGGCGCCGCCATGTCGTGCGAAGCGCGTCGGATGGACACAATCGAACATGTCGATGCCTCTGGCGACGCTTTCGAGGATGTCGTCGGGCGTGCCGACGCCCATCAAGTAGCGCGGCATGGTCGACGGCAGGTCGTCTTGCAAATCGTCGAGGACGCGATACATCTCTTCCTTGCTCTCGCCGACGCTGAGACCTCCGATGGCGATGCCGTCGAAACCCAGCGCCATCGTCCGTTCGAGCGACCTCTTTCGCAAGTCCGCAAAAGGTCCGCCCTGGACGATGCCGTAGAGTGCTTGATGGTCGGGACGTTTCACTGAAAGTCCCCGTTCCGCCCAACGCAAGGTCCGTTCCACCGAAGCTTTCATGTAATCGTAGTCGGCGTCGAAGGGGGCGCATTCATCGAAACTCATCGCGATATCCGACCCGAGCGCGGCTTGTACGCCGATACTCGTTTCCGGAGTCATCAGGAGTTTCTCGCCACTCTTGTGATGCCGGAAACGAACACCGTCTTCATCGATGGAGCGAATATCGCTCATGCTGTGGACTTGGAAGCCGCCGCTATCCGTCAACAACGCGCCTTCCCAACGCATGAACGCATGTATGCCACCGTGCGCGGCCACGATCGCCTCGCCCGGCTGCACCCACAAATGATAGGCGTTGGCCAAGATGAGCCCTTCGCTTGCGGACGAGATTTCCTGCACGTCGAGCGTCTTGACGCTCGCCTGCGTCCCTACCGGCATGAACACGGGGGTGGGAATCTCCCCTCTACGTGTTATCAATACGCCACTGCGAGCGGCGCTTTCCGAACTCGCGTGCCGTTGTTCAAAGTGAGGTTTCACGGGTATCCTCCTGGAGTCGACGTTTCGCGTTGGAGACCATGAGATGGATGCGGTTGTTTTGGTTGACTTTCGAAGCCGATGTGTCGTAGTCGATGGTGACGACATTGCTTTCCGGATAATGCTTCTTCAACTTCTTGATCATGCCCTTGCCGACGATGTGGTTGGGAAGACATCCGAAGGGCTGTGTGCAAACGATGTTGGGCGCACCGTGCTTGATCAAGTCGATCATTTCCGCTGTCAACAGCCATCCTTCACCGGTGTGGGTGCCGATGTCGATGAATCCGTCGACGAGTCGCTTCAAGGCTTTGTAGGGGATGCTCACCGCGAACCCCGCTTTCTTCATCATCTTGCGCGCTTTCTTCCGACGATGCTCGATGTAGGCGACGATCACCCGCAAGGCGAGACGTTCCTTCCATGGACCGCCGTAACGTTTGATGTCGTGTGCGCGCGAATCGAAACTGTAGAGAAAGAAGTCGTAAAGCGGCGGCACGACAACTTCGCAGCCCGCTTCTTCGAGCGTTTCTTCAAGACGGTTGTTCCCCAAAGGGGAATACTTGACGTATATTTCGCCGACAATGCCGACTTTCGGTTTATTGAGCGGTTTCATGCGCACTTCGGAAAAGCGTTCGATGATCCTTTTCGTCATCTTCGTATGCCGACGCCACGTGAAGGTCTTCTTGTGCATGAAATACGCCTCGAGCATCTTGTCGACGTCTTCTCGCGCACGGTCCGTATCGCCGGGTTCGACTTCGTACGGTCGGATCTGGTTGACGAGACCCATGACGACATCGCCGAAGACGAGCGCGTCATGGAGTTTATGGAAAAGTCTGGGCGTCACTTTGAATCCGGGGTTGGGTTCAAAACCGTTTGCATTCAAACTGATTACCGGAACATGTTCATATCCCGCCTTGGCAAGCGCTTTTCGGAGTAAGGCGATGTAGTTGCTCGCGCGACACCCGCCACCGGTCTGCGTAATGACGAGCGCGACTTTGTCCGCATCGTAGCCTTTCTTCTTCAACGCATCGATGAACTGCCCGATGACGAGCATCGCCGGCACGCAGATGTCGTTGTGAGAATACTTCATGCCTTCATGGATCAACGCATAGTCGTCCGTCGTCAGCAACTCCGCCTTGTATCCTTCGCTGATGGCCGCATCGAGGAAATACGTGAAATAATAGGGCGCCATTTGTGGAATGAGCACCGTGTATTCTTCCCGCATCTCTTCTGTGAATATCAAACGACCGTTCTCATCATAGACACGTTCCGCCATGTTCATCTCTCCATTGCCGAAAGCAGACTCCGCAAACGGATCTTCGCGGCGCCCAGATTGGATATTTCATCGATCTTTATTTGTGTGTAGAGTTTGCCGGCATCTTCGAGTATGTGTTTGACTTCATCGCCGGTGATCGCGTCGAGTCCGCAACCGAAAGAAACGAGTTGCACGAGATTCGCGTTGTCCATCCCGCAGACGATGCGGGCCACGTCATAAAGTCGCGTATGATAGGTCCATTGGTTCAACACCGACGTCGTGCGCTGATCGGCGAGATGGTTCAACGCATCTTCACTGATGACGACGACGTTCATGCTGCGGATGAGTTTCGGGATGCCGTGGTTGATTTCCGGGTCGATATGGTAGGGGCGCCCGGCCAAGATGATGATCGGCAACCCCTTCTCTTCCGCATAGGCGAGCGCGCGTTCGCCTTCATTTTGTACGTCTTTCCTGAAAGCGTGATATTCACGCATCCCGACTTTATACGCCCGTTTGATATCGGAAACCGTCACGTCGAGATGCGGCGATAGCGCGGTGTGCATCGCCGAGGCGAAGCGATGCTCGTCGTTCAAGGTGATGTAGGGCTGTGTGAACAGGCTCATGTCGAGATGGTCCATGTTGGCATCGACGACCTCGGGGTAATGGGCGACGATCGGACAGTTGTAATGGTTGTCGGCGAAATCCTTCTCGACGAAATTGAAAGGGATGTTCGGAAAGAAGATGAAATCCGGTCGTTTGTCGTACAAGGTCTCGATGTGTCCGTGCACGATTTTCGCCGGATAACAGACTGTGTCCGAGGGAATCGTATCTTGTCCCCGTTCGTAAACGGCCTTCGTCGAGCGATCGCTCAAGACGACTTTGACGTCCAACGCTTCGAAGAACGGTTGCCAGAACGGGAGGTTCTCGTACATGTTCAACACAAGTGGAATGCCGACAGTCTTTTCATAGGAACGGTTTTCATCGGAACGATAGGACAGGACCTTGTCGTATTTATACATGTAGAGGTCGGGCACGTCTTCAAAACGCAAACGCAACCCTGCGCCCTTTTCACAGCGGTTTCCACTGATGTAGCGTTCGTTGTCGTTGAAGATGTTTACCGTCAAGGCGCACACGTTCGAACAAAGACGGCAGACGGCGGATCGACTGTCGTATGTGAAGCGTCGCAAAGCGTCGCTTCCGAGCAAGGCGCTCGGCTTGTCTTCATCGTGACGCAATGCGATCAAAGCGGCGCCGAAAGCGCCCATCAGACCGGCGATCGAAGGCCGGACGACATCGACGCCCGTTTCCCGTTCGAAAGCACGCAACACTGCGTCGTTGTTGAAGGTCCCGCCTTGGACGATGATGTGTTCGCCGTATTCTTCTTTGACATCATGCGCTCGGATGACCTTGTAAAGGGCATTCTTGACGACGCTCACGGCGAGCCCGGCGCTGATGTCCTTGCTGCTCGCGGCTTCCGATTGCGCCTGTTTCACGCTGGAGTTCATGAAAACCGTGCAACGACTTCCCAGATCGACGGGACGTTTCGAAGCGAGTGCCATCGCAGAAAACGTCTCGATATCGTGACCGAGTGATTCCGCGAACGTTTCAACGAAGGAGCCACAACCGCTCGAACACGCTTCATTCAAGATGATGGCCGTCACGACACCGTTTTCGATCTTGAAACATTTCATGTCCTGCCCACCGATGTCGACGACGAAACTGACGTCTTCATCGAAATGTCTCGCGGCTTCGTAGTGACAAATCGTCTCGACTTCACCCCCGTCGAGTTTGAAAGCGTTCTGAATCAACGCCTCACCGTATCCCGTCGCATAGGCCCGTTTGATGACGATGCCCGGATGGATGGCGTCATACATCCCTTCCAAGGCTTTTTTCGCCATGTCGATCGGATGGCCCCTATTATGCGCGTAAAATGTATGGAGAATTCGCTTGTCATCCGTCATCAAGACGAGTTTCGTCGTCGTGCTTCCCGCGTCGAGCCCCAAATAGGCGTTTCCATGATACGAAGTCGGGTCGAGGTGCTCGATATCGGCTCGCGCATGCCGTTTCTTGAAAGCCTCATAATCTTCTTCATCCGCGAACAGGGGTGCGATGGTCTTGCGATGGGTCCGCTTGTATTTTTGACGATAGTCATCGATTTTCTCGCGCAATCGGCCGACGGTGATATGTGTCTCTTCCGCCTCGAGCGCGGCGCCGTAGGCGACGAAGACTTCCCCGTTGTCGGGGACGAAGACGTCCTTGAGATCGAGGAATTCGATGAAGCGGCGGCGCAACTCGCTCGAGAATGTCAACGGGCCGCCGAGAAAAGCGACTTGCCCCTTGATTTTCCGACCTTGCGAGAGACCTGCAATCGTCTGATTGACGATCGCTTGGTAAATCGATGCCGCGATATCGCTCGGACGCGCGCCTTGATTGATGAGGGGTTGAATGTCGGTCTTGGCGAAAACACCGCAGCGGGAAGCGATGTCGTGAATCTTCTCATAGCCTTTGGCGAGTTCGTTCACCCCGGCGGCGTCGGTGTCGAGCAAAGATGCCATCTGGTCGATGAAAGCGCCCGTTCCGCCGGCGCACGTGCCGTTCATGCGTTGTTCGATGTTGACGCCGTCGAAAAATATGATTTTCGCGTCTTCGCCACCGAGCTCGATGCACACATCGATATCGGTTCGATGCTTTTTCAAAGCCGTCGTCGCGCTGATGACTTCTTGCGTGAACTGGATGTCGAGCCCGCGCGCCATCGCCAGACCGGCGCTTCCTGTGAAATTGACGTATACCGCATCGTCGCCGATGGCTTTTTGCAAACCGTCCATCACCGAGCGTAACGAACGGCTTACGTTGCTCAAATGGCGTACATAGCTCCGATGTACGATGGTGTCTTCCTGATTCAAGGCGACGACTTTGATGGTCGTGCTGCCGATGTCGATGCCGACGCGAAGATTTTGCATGGAGCCACCGAGCCTCTCCTTATTTCT
>SLPE01000179.1 GCA_007132145.1 Candidatus Izemoplasma sp. | reverse complement strand
GAGGGTCCTGCGTATTCGAACTCGTCGGTTTTGAAAACACTTTTGAGCGTCCCCAGTTTGACCAACCACCGATCGTCTTTCTGGCGTTTGATCAACTGTCCGTTCCGGTTGTATTTCATGATGTAGACGGTGTCGCCGGGACGGTAGTCGTGTTCCGGCGTCTTTGATGTTTCGTCGCCGTCGACGGCGAGCGAGCGGACTTTGTGCTTGAAATCGGCGAGGTCGTGATCCTTGAAAGACGTCGTCTTCATCGATTCGAGTTCGGCGATGAGCGCGAGCGCTTCTCTTTTCACTTTTTCCACTTTCTCGCGGTTCTCATTGAGCATCTTCTCTTTCAATCCGGCACGTTCTTCGAGGAGACTTTCTTTGAGGGCGACGAGTTCATCGTGGTGTTGCTTGTTCTTTTCGAGCAAGGTTTCGTAATCGGTCGTCAGTTTGTCGAGTCTTTTTCCCTCGTCCTTCAAGTTGCGGATCATGTCGTTGATATCTGTGTCGGCCGTCACTTGTCGCTTACGAGCCTTTTCAATCACGGACTTGGGCAACCCCAGGCGTTCACCGATTAGAAAGGCGTGCGATTCTCCGGGCGTGCGGATCAAGAGCCGATATGTCGGTTGAAGGGATTTTTCATCGAACTCGACACTCGCATTGACGATCGAGGCTTTCGTGTACGCGTACGCTTTAAGTTCGGGATAATGCGTAGTCGCCATGACGTGCGCACCGTGTTCATCCAAGGTGTCGAGAATGCTCATCGCCAGACTCGCCCCTTCGTCGGGGTCGGTGCCGACGCCGATTTCATCGAGGAGCACCAGACTGTCCTTGTCGATGTGCTTGATGATGTCTACGATTTTCGTCATGTGTGAAGAAAACGTCGAAAGCGATTGTTCGATGCTCTGTTCGTCACCGATATCGGCGCGGACCTGCTTGAAAACGGGAAGTTCACTGCCCGTACGAGCGGGAATCATGCATCCGCTCTGCGCCATGATTGAAAGGAGTCCGGCCGTTTTCAACGTCACGGTCTTTCCCCCCGTGTTCGAGCCGGTGATCACCATCGTCGTGACCCCTTCGTCAAAGGCGATGGTGTTCGCCACGACTTCATCCGCGGGGATGAGTGGATGCCGCGCCTTGATCAAGTTGAACGATTGTCCCATGCGCGGTTTGACGGACTCCGTGTTGTAGGCGTACGCCGCTTTTGCGAACAGGCATTCGAGATGTGTGAGCACTTCGCTGTTGTGTTCGAGTTCATCGGTGTGTTCCGCCGCTTTACGGCTCAATTCCGCGAGAATCCTCTCGATCTCCCGTTTCTCTTCCGCTTCGAGTCTCGTCTTGTTCGCCGCGGCCTCGCGAACGGCGTCGGGTTCGACATACGCGGTCTCGCCACTACTGGAATAATCGAGAATCGTCCCGGGAAAGGCGTTCTTCGCCGAAGGTTTCACCATGACGACATAACGGTTCTGCCGCATCGTCACGATTTGCTCAGTCAACTTGTCCGCTTCTTTTTTCAAAACGGAATCGAGGGTCTGCTTGATGCGACGCTCCATCGTGTCGAGCATGTTTCTGATGCGTTTCAGTTCCTGTGAAGCGCTCGAAAGGACGTCGCCGTGGTCGTCGATCGCCTCGGTGACGGCCTTTTCCAAATCGGTGCAAGCGACAAGGGCCTCACCGTGTGATGCGATGCCGAGTTCTCTCTCGAGCCGTTCGCTCAGCCGCGACATCGCCTTCTTGATCCGACGTGTCGCGCCGATGTGCGTTTTGATGTCGAGAAGGTCGCGAACGGTCAACACCCCGCCGATGCGGAGCCGTTTCATCGCGGCGCGCAAATCGCTCACATCGCTGAAGTCCGGCTGAAGGCCTTCGTGAACGACCCAGAAGGCTTCTTCGGTTTCATCGAGCATGACGATGACGGCGTCTTTTTCCGCCGTCGGGGCAAGCGAACGGACGGCGTCTCTGCCACGCTCGGTCTGGCAATACGTTTCAATCCGTTTCAAAACCTTGTCGAATTCGAGCGCTCCGGTGTCAAATGACATCTCAACCACTCCTGTCGATAACATTTTACACGATTTCGTGCTAAAATACAGTAAAGGACGTGAAAAGGATGACCAAGGTTCTCGAGCTGACGCCCAAAGACATCGATCGTCTTGTGCGACGCCACATCGACTACGCGACGTTGCGACCGGCCAAATACATCGCCGCCATCATCAAGGTGCCCGGTGCGACATTGACGGTTTACGAAAGTGGAAAAGTGCTGATTCAAGGCGCCGATGCGAAACTCGTCGAAGACGACATCCGGCGCTTCCTCGGACTCGGCACCGACGAAAAGCCCGACTATTTCAGCGAATCCATCGGTAGCGACGAGTCCGGCGTCGGCGATTACTTCGGGCCCTTGACCGCTTGCGCCGCCTATGTCCGGTCGCGCGACGGGGCGTTTCTGAAGTCGCTTTCCTTGCGTGATTCGAAAACGCTCACTGACGAACAGATCTTGCGCATCGCCCCGCGTATCGCCAAGCGCATTCCTCATTCATCGCTCGTGCTCGACAACGAAAAGTACAACGTCTTGATCGAATCGGGATTCAACGCGCACAAGTTGAAAGCCTATTTGCACGCCCAGTGTCACAAGCGACTCCTTGAGAAAACCGGCAAACGACCGCCGATCGTCGTCGATGCTTTTTGCGCGGAACGACACTATCGACGCTATCTAGAAGCCTTCGAAGACGCACCCGTCCCCGACGTGTTCGTGACGAAAGCGGAAAGCGTCTACGCGAGTGTCGCCGCGGCGAGCATCATCGCTCGGCATCGTTTCCTCAGCCGGCTCGCTGCGTTGAGCGAAGACATCGGCGAGACCTTGCACAAAGGGGCTTCCGAAAAAGTCGACGCGCAAGCGAAGCGACTTTTCAACCGGCACGGTGAGAAAGCCTTGATGCGGTTTGCGAAAATGCACTTCAAGACGACGAAGAAAGTGCGCGACCCCGAACAAGAATGAAGCCTCCATCTGGAGGCTTTTCATTCGGTCAAGGCGTCCTCGACGGCCTTGAGATAGGCGATGCTCGAGACGGTCGCGCCGGCGACGACGTCGACGTCGAGCGAGTCCGCTTCTTTGATCCTCGAAAACAGGACGGCACTCGTGACATCGACAGGCATCCTGTGGTCTCTCAGGAGTTTGATGGCGACGATGCGACCGTTTTCGACGGTGACTTCGACCTCGCATGTCCAACGGTATCGGTCGTACATGCCGACATACGTTCCGTCTTCGAGGTCTGAGAAAACGATCGGTGCCACGGTTTCTTGACCGACTTCTTTCAGCCCACGGCTCAACCATGCGACCAAGGAAGCGGAGACGACGGCGAGGATGACGATGAAGATCAAGAGCGTCTTGACGATGCGTCGGGTGTTCACGTCTTCCCGAGTTTCACGGCCAACGCTTCGACGACGTCATCGAGGATGCGGGGGGATTCTTTGTCTTCTTGGCTTTTCGACACCATCTTGATGATCAAGCGCGAAAAGAAGCCCATCTTCTCGATGCGGAGCTCTCCACCGACGAAGACGATGTTCTCGGCCTGTTTGTAGATGGGGTTCGGAAAATCCTTCTTGACGACGGCGTGAAGGTCCGTTTCCATATCGGCACCACAAACGAAGATATGGAGTTTCTTTTGTGATAGTTCTTCGGCGTGTTTCTTGACGAAACGTCGAAGGGGGCCGATGAGTCTTGTCGCATAGACCGCACCGCCGAGAACGACTTCTTCGTAAGGTTCGAGCGTGATGCCCGCATCGCGGACATCTTTGGTATCGGCGCCACTCTTTTCAGCGAGTCGTTTGGCGATGTCGGCGCTGACACCGGTCTTGCTGGCGTAGAGAATGAGCGTTTTCATCATCACTTTACCTCATATTCAAAGTTAGTTTTCTTCGGCCTTCGACCGTTCTTGCTTCGTTTCTTTGTACCGACTCGTTCTCACGAGGGTGACGACGGTGTCGCCGTCTTCTCTTTTGACGACCATGTCGTCGATGAGCAACCCGACGATTTCGAGTTCACTCTTGGCGTCGACGTCACCGACGAGTTCCCAGCCGTACGTCTCGACTTCGAGTTCCCGTTCACGCATGAGTTTTTCTTCCATTCTGTCGATGAGGTCGTTTTCCGGAGTCTCGAAGCGGAAGGTGAAGTAAGCCGTCTTGTTTTCGATTTTCATGTCGAAGCGATAATGCTTGTAGCCGTTGAGCATCAGGAACAAACTGATTTCCCGGATGATTTTCGTGACGATGCGGATTTCTTGCTTGTTCATGGTCCTTCCTCCTCGGTGCTTTCATTTTTGATGCTTTGAATGATCGGTACGAGGATCGCCGCGACGAAGCCTGCGGCGAAGCCGTTGTTGTAAAGGTCGAAGCCGCCTTGGAACCGGTAGGCGATCGGGGCGATCATCACATGCACGAACCCTGCGAAGAGGCCGATGAAGAAGCCGTAACGTCCGGCGATCGGGGCGATCGCCGTCACGAAGAGCACGGCAATCGACAAGCCGACATCGACCTTGCCGTCCATGAAGAAGACGGCGAGATACCATATCGATGCACCGAGCATGACCGGAATCGAGTTCTTCGGGTGTTTTCCGAAAGCGCCGAAGCCCATGACGGTCAAGATCCCGCCCATGACTGCGCCGTTGATTTCAATGCGCAAGACGAGGCATACGCCGAGCGATATGATGCCCATCACGCCGACATTGACCATGGAGATTTCACGTCCGTGGTCACGAATGAAATCGGAGACGAGTCTTCCCGTACTCTTCATGAGTGCGGGATACTTTTTCAGGCATTTCGTGTCACTCGCCAACCCGCTGACGATGAAGACCGCCGAAAGAATGAGCGTCAAGACGACGAGTTCGAGATGGAAGGCTTCGCTCGTCGTTTGGTCGAACTCGAACAGCTCAAAGCCGAACAACGTCCGCAAGACGGCCGAATAGAGCATGGAGAGGATCCCCATCGCGAAACCGATATTGTAGAGGTTGTATCCTTTATGGAAACGGATCGTGTGCGCCGACAACGCCGGCAAGACATAGCCCGTCAACATTCCGACGAGGATACCGGCGGGTATGCCGATGTATAGAGCCCACCCGGTCCCGAAGATCAAAT
>SLPE01000137.1 GCA_007132145.1 Candidatus Izemoplasma sp. | reverse complement strand
TCGCCTTCGACGAGATAGAGTTCGGTCTTCGTCTTGTCTTTGGATTGTGCCGGTGCGAGTTTACCCGATAGGAGGGGTTCGTTCTTCTTCGTGCGTTTCTCCATACGGGCTTCGTCTCGCGCTTTGCGCGCCGCTTCGCGGACCGACTGCGCCTTGACGGCACGTTCGATCAACGTGGAAGCGAGCGAAGGGTTCTCTTCGAAATGGTACGTCATCTTTTCGCTGAGGATCTGTTCTACGGCGCTACGGGCTTCGGAAGTGCCGAGTTTGTTTTTCGTTTGACCTTCGAACTGAAGGAGGTGTTCGGGGACGCGGATCGAGATGATCGCGGTGAGGCCTTCGCGGATGTCTGCGCCTTCGAGTTTTTTGTTGCGGTCCTTGAGCATGCCGGTACGGACGGCGTAATCGTTGAAGATTTTCGTGAAAGCGGCTTTGAAACCGGTTTAGTGGGTACCACCGTCGCGCGTGCGGACATTGTTGACGAAGGAGTAGAGTTGGTCGGTGTAGGCGGTCGTGAACTGAAAGGCGATTTCGACGGTGATGTCGTCGTACTGGCCTTCGAAGAAAACCGTGTCGTGAAGCGTTTGTCGCGCATGGTTCACGTCCTCGATGTATGTGAGGATGCCGTCGGGATACTGATAGAGTTCCTTTTGTTTGGAACGTTCGTCGATGAGGACCACTTTCAAGTTCTTGATCAAGTAGGCGCTTTCTTTCAGACGCTCAGCGAGTGTCGGATAGTTGAAGACCGTCGTCGAAAAAATCGAGGCGTCCGGCTTGAAATGGACGATCGTCCCATTCCGCTTCGCATTACCGAGTGCACGGAGTTCGGAAATCTTGCGACCACCGTCTTCGAAACGCATCATGTGACTCTTCCCGTTTCTGCAAACCGTGACTTCGACGAACTCGCTCAAGGCCGTGACGACGCTCGCACCGACGCCGTGGAGACCGCCGGAGACTTTGTAACCGCCGGATTGTCCGAATTTCCCACCGGCATGGAGTTTCGTATAGATGATTTCGATCGCCGTCTTTCCGCTCTTGTGGTTTTCGACGGGGACGCCGCGTCCGAAATCCTGGATGATGACGCTGTTGTCTTCTTTGACGGTGACGATGATTTCATTTCCGTAGCCCGCGAGCGCTTCGTCGATCGCGTTGTCGACGATTTCCCACACCAAGTGGTGTAGCCCTCTCGTATCGGTGGAACCGATATACATGGCCGGCCGTTTGCGAACGGCGTCGAGTTCTTCGAGAACCTGAATCGAATCGGCATTGTAGGCATCAAGATTTTTTAGCGTCATAAAGGCACATCCTCATTGTCAACTCACTTCTACATTATAGCAAAAGGGCGGTCGCTTTTGTAGTGATTTTTGTATTTTGTTATGGTATAATCTATGAATGTATAAAGAACAGAATGCAGGTGTGGTCCATGCTCGGATACGGTTTGTTGATTGTCGCTTATCTCATAGGTGCCATTCCCTTTTCCGTCATTGTCGGTAAGGTCTTTTGCAAGACGGACGTCCGTGAGCACGGTTCGGGCAATCCGGGAACGACCAACGCTTTCCGTGTACTCGGCAGGAAGTGGGGCCTACTCGTGTTCGTGCTCGATATCACCAAAGGCGGCCTCATCGTCTTGCTCGTCCGCCTGAACGTCTTCGGCGCGGACGCCGAACTGTTGCATCCGCTCGCCTACGGCTTTGCGGCTGCGGTGGGGCACGTCGTGCCGGTATATTTGAAATTCAAGGGTGGCAAGGCGGTCGCGACCGGTGCCGGCGCCTTGACGGCGTATGTGCCGCTCTTGGCGATCTTCGGCCTGCTCTCCTACGGCATCGCCTTGAAAATGAGCCGCTATGTGAGTCTCGCTTCTTGCACGGCCGCGGTGACGATGCTCATCGGGGCGTCTGTCGTCTTTTTCATCGGTCCCGATGGGGCCTCGGAATCGGCATGGGTCACTTTGTTCGGTGCGCGCGGAGATTGGGTGTTCGTCGTCTTGACTGCGATCGGTGTCGTATCGATTCTCTTGAGACATATCGGAAACTTCAAGAACATCGCTAGGGGCGTAGAACCGAAATCGGAGTTTTTGCAAAAGTAAGCGACTTGAGACCATGTACACATATCAAGAAAGACCCGGACGGGTCTTTTTTTACGAAAAGAAAAGCTTCGGCGAGAAGCTTTTCATTTGTGTTGATTCATAGCGGCCATTACTTGTCGGACTTGTTTTTCCGAGGGCTTTCGTCCCATCTGTGTCATCATTGCGCGTACCATCTTCTCGTTGACGGGCGGGTTCTTTTCCAAATAACGCTTGAACACCCGTTGTGATATGATGAAACCGAGCAACGCGCCGAGCAACAACGCGCCGATGCCGATGAGTAGAACAAAATACCATGCCATAAGGTTCACTCCTTTTCTTCACGTTACATTGTACACAAAAGACCGGGCGAGCGCAAGCCGTAAGGCTCGCCGGGCGCAAAAGCGCTCAAGAAGGTTGTTTCGGGTTCATTTTGATGAGAATCGTATAGACGATGGCGAGCAGCACCCCGATGATGCCGAGCGTTACGAATGTATGCACTGTGCTGATCGGCGCAATTCCGACGAGCAAGAGGATGGGAAATCCGAAGAGGATCGCGGTCGAAGAGCCGACGACGAGGTCGTTCGCAGCGGGCGTGCGGAAATTCGGGTCGGCCTCCCGCAACAAGATGATGCCGGTACTGGCGGTTCCCGTCATCATTCCGAACATGCCGAGCATGGCGGGTATCGGATAATCGGGATAGATGCGTCGCGTCAGGAACAAGACATAGGCGAAGGTCGCGATGCCGATGACGATGACGAGAATGAAGAAGGGAATCCATAGCGTCGAGAGGTCTTCAATCCGGATCGCTGCGATCGACGCGACAATCATGAAGTCGAAAACCGTGCCGGCGATCCGGTTCAGCATGAAATTGTTGGGGTATTGACGGGTCATCAAGTTGATTTTACGGAACCCGAGGAATATCTTGCGGAACAGCAGCGCGAACAACATGCCGATGATGAAATTGAATCCGAGCACGAGCGGACCGACCGTCTCGATACCGAAATCGCCGAAGATGCCGGTATCCATGAGCCTGACGATGCCGATGATGAAGCCGTAGGCGACAAAATAGACGACGAGGACCAACGCGATCTGGACGGTGAACTTGTCGATCGCTTCCGATACCGGGATTTCGTCCGGAGAATCTATTTCTTGCGGGCTGACGAGCGAGCGTTTACCTTCTTCTTCGCGTTGGATGCGTCCTTTGCGGTTGAGGACGTTCAAGTAGATGACGCCGATGACGCTCGCCCAGATGAAACCGAAAGAGGCGATGGCGAGTCCGAAGGACGTGCCGCCGACGAAACCGCGTTCTTCATAGACGTACCCGATGTTTTGCGCTTGACCGGGACCTTGTCCGAACCCCATCGGCACAAGCATGCCGGCGGCTTCGAAGAGGTTGGGGAAGATCGTGAAAGCGAATAGGAGCGAGAGCGCCAGACCGATGAAGCCTTGCACCATGTAGGACGACACGATCAACAAACCGCTGTAGATGCTCCGACCTTTCTTTTGCGTCGTCTTCATCACGGCATTGACTTTCAGACCGAGTGCGATGAAGCCGATGGCGATGGCGTGATAGGTGATGACGCGCAAGTAGAATTCCGTCTGTTCGTATTGCGCGCTTCCGAAAAGGTTTTCCAGGAACAGTTCCTTCAGAAGCAACCCGATGAAACCGGCGACGACGGCCGTCGGCAACAAGGACCGACGGAGGAAGGGCGTTTTTCTACGTAAGACGTTCGCAAGCAACAATAAGCAAGCGAGGCCGGCAAAATGGATGAGGCCTTCCCAGACAGTGTAATGGCTGAAACTGAAATCGGTCATGATGCGTCTCCTCTCTTGAGCGCTTCGAGCGCCATGACGTATTTGAGGGCGTTGCGTTTTTTCGAACCGATGAAGAAGTAGGTCTTCTGTTCGCTTTTGACATAGAGGATCAGCCAGTTCTTCTGTTGTACGGACGCGAGGACGTCGTCGACGGGCCATGTTTTCGAAGAACCTTCATCGAAGGCGACGTCGACGGTCGTGGCCGTCAGTCGCAAAAGGGCTTTCCCGATTCTTTTTTTCGATTGTGAGCGAGGCACTTCATAGACGGTTTCCCCGCGGTCTTCGAACACGACGCCTTCCGTTTTCGCTAATGCGACGGCGAGCGCTCTTTCTTGTGCATCATGCCACTCAACGGTCGTTTCGTAGTACGTCAATCCGTCGACGAGCGGTTCGAAGGTTCCAAGTGGCGTGAACGCGAGTTTCAAAGGACACATCTTGCAAGACACCGTGTCTTTGATGCTTACGAGCGTCTCGAATCGTCCGCAGTTCGGACAGTGGAAATACGCACTTTCGACATCTTCTGCAAGCGATTTTCCGAGATAACGGACCGGCTTGAACTTTTGTTGTTCGAAGATGTCGAAGAAGAGCGTCTTCTCGATGATGTCGAAAATCTCTTCGGCATCCATGTCGCGGAACGTTTCGGGTTCGAGGATGTTGACAACGCGTCCCGTCATCTTCCCTTTACGGACGTGCCGCGCCCAACGCGGTTTGCTCAAATAGCCGCCTTCGAGTCGGTAGAAGAGTACGGGAACCTTGAGCAGTTTGACGAGCTTGGCGATGGCGAAGGGCATCGGCGTCGTCCGGCCGCTGAAGGTGGCGTTTCCTTCAGGGAAGATGCCGATGGAGCCGCCGCTTCTGACCATCTTGACGATGTCGCGTACGGTTTCCGTATCGGAACGGTATTTCGTCTTCGGAATCGGGGAGACGAGGAACTTGATGATCGGCGTCCAAAAGGGCATGGCGAAGATGACATCGGAAGCGACGAAGAAAATGGGGAACCGGAAACTCGTTCCGAGTAGGAAGGGGTCGATCGCCAACGCATGATTGGAAAGGATCAAATAGGGTCCCTTGATACCGTCGGGCGCCTTGAAAGGCACGGGAGTGTAGTTGAAGCGGATCTTCAAATACAGCTTGAAAAAACCCCGGAAGAAGTTAAACGCCGCCGTATGACGCCATCGTTTCTTCATATCGCATCATCCGTCCGTTCCTTTTGGTGTCGCGGCGCTCGAGTGCGTCGCGTT
>SLPE01000139.1 GCA_007132145.1 Candidatus Izemoplasma sp. | reverse complement strand
CCGTAAAAGACTTCCGACAATCCGCAAAGGCGAGTTCGAAGGCATGAAGGAAAAAATCCGCGAAGAAGCCTGGAAACCCGATGTCGGGCCGGCGGAAATCCACCCGAGCGCCGGGGTTTGCGCCGTCGGCGCACGGCTTCCGCTCATCGCCTACAACATCGACCTCGACACCGAAGACCTCGATGGCGCCAAACGCATCGCCCGCGCGATTCGCGGTTCGAGCGGCGGATTCAAGCACGTCCAGGCCGGGCCGGTCCATCTGAAGGAGCGCAAACACGTCCAAGTGACGATGAACATCCTCGATTACAAGCAGAATCCCCTGTACCGGGTTTTCGAGACGGTCGCGATGGAAGCCAGGCGCGACCACGTAGAAGCGACAGGATGTGAAATCGTCGGTCTCGTCCCCAAGGACACTTTGTTGCGGTCGTTGAAATACTATACATTGTGCGCCGGCGAGACCTTCGATGAGACGTTGTCGCTCGATGCACTCGTCGAAGAAGCGAAGACCCGTCTCAAGATTCGCGACTTCGACAAGATGAAAATCATTGAGGCGCATCTCGAATGAGCGCCGATTTGATCGTTCATGACATCGGACAACTGATCACCCCTCATGAGGCGGCGACGCTTCTTAAGGGGAAGTCGATGGATCGGGCGAACGTCTTCGAGAAGGCGTTCATCGCCGTCAAGGACGGCCGCATCCTCGATTACGGGAGCCATGACTACAAGCGTTATCTCGCCCCCCATACCGAATGCGTCGACGCCGGAGGGCGGCTCGTGACGCCGGGTCTCATCGACGGCCATACGCATGTCGTTCACGGCGGGAGCCGCGAGAACGAGTTCGAGATGAAACGTCGCGGCATGTCCTACATCGACATCCTCAAAGCCGGCGGCGGTATTCTCAGCACAGTGGCATCGACACGGGAGATGTCCGAAGCGGCCTTGATGCGACAAGCCGGAAAGAGCCTGGACATCATGTTGGCCCACGGTGTGACGACCGTCGAAGGGAAAAGCGGATACGGGCTTGAACCCGAGACGGAAATCAAGCAGTTGCGTGTGCAGAAACAGCTGTCAAAAACCCACGTCGTCGACGTCGTACCGACGTACATGGGCGCGCACGCCGTCCCTTCGGAGTTCAAGGACGACCGCAAGACGTTTCTCGACGAGATGCTTTCGATTCTCCCCTTCATCCATCGTGAAGGGTTGGCGGAATACGTCGACGTCTTTTGCGAAGACGGCGCATTCACCCTCGAAGAGAGCGCCCATGTCCTCGAAACGGCGAAAAAGGAAGGCTTAGGCTTGAAAATCCACGCCGACGAAATGGTCGCACTCGGCGGCGTCGAACTCGCGGTTTCCCTCGGCGCTTCGAGCGCCGATCATCTGATGGCGATCACCGATCACGGCATCGCGGCGCTCGCGGGAAGCGATGTCGTCGCGAACGTCCTCCCCAGCACGTCTTTCAATCTCGGACAAGCTTACGCCCCGGTGCGGAAGATGATCGATGCCGGCGTCGCGGTTGCGCTTTCGAGCGACTACAATCCCGGAAGCGCACCGAGCGAGAATCTCTTGTTCTCTTTGAACCTCGGCGCCATCCACATGAAGATGACGCCCGAAGAAGTCTTGAACGCCGCGACCGCGAATCCCGCTTACGCCTTGAAGCGACATCAAGAGATCGGTCGTATCGCCAAGGGATACCGTGCCGATTTCGTCATCTACGACGCGGTGAACTGGCCGTATGTCCTGTACCACTACGCGGTGAACCACGTTTCGGACGTCTTCAAGGACGGCCGACACGTCATCCGCGACAAACAACCCATTTGGAGGTAGACCATGAAACTGATCGATTTGAGTGTCCGCGATTTCATCCGCGACATCGATTCGGCCTCACCCGCCCCCGGCGGAGGATCCGCAAGCGCCGTATCGGGTGCGATGGGAGCCGCGCTCGTCCGTATGGTCGGGCATTTGACGATTCCGAAGAAGAAATTCCAAAAACTTGACGACTCCGTGCAAAAAGCGTTCATCGAGATTCACGAATCCGTCAAATCGCTTCAAAACCGACTCGTCGACCTCGTCGACAAGGACACCGACGCCTTCAACGCCATCATGGAGGCGATCCGCATGCCCAAAGAGACGGAACAAGAAAAGAAGCGTCGCGAAAAAGCGCTCGAGAGCGCGACGATCAAAGCGATCGACATTCCGCTTTCCATCGCCGAAAGTGCCGCTGAAGTCATGCGCAAGGTCGATTTCGTCGCGCAGTACGGAAACCGCAACGCCGTCTCCGACGTCGGTGTCGGTCTGCTCATGCTTCATACGGCGCTCGAAGGCGCCTGTCTCAACGTCATGATCAATTTGAGCGGTCTGAAAGACGACGCGATGAAAGACGACTACGAGAAACGTGTCGGCGTGCTCCGTAAAGAAGCGAGGAAAACGGTCGAAAACGTTCTTCCTTCGATTGAAGACGCTCTTTGAAAACGATGTCCGAACGTGCCTATGTCACTTTCGTGATGCGCAATGACGCCTACGTTCCCGGCGCGCTCGTCTTTGCCTACGCCATCCGTGCGCAAGGCGCTTCGGCGGACCTCGTCTGCCTGATCGGCGACGGCGTCAGCACACACGCACAGGAGACGCTCCGGGTCCTCTACGACCACGTCCTTCGCGTCGAGGAGATCTACATTCCCCATAAACACCGTCATGAACGCCAGGACCGGCCGTTCTTGTTCACCCGTTTCCAAGCCCTCCGACTCGGTGCCGACGGCGACCTCGGATGTGCTTACAAAGACATCGTCGTCGCCGATAGCGACGTCCTCCCCTTGCATCGCTACGACGACCTTTTCGACGTCGAAGCGCCCGCCGGCATCATCAACGAGCGAAAAGAACATTGTGTCGAAGCCGTGAACGGGGCTTATGTCGTCCCCGATTCCGTCGATATAGACGGCACGTGGATATGGCACCGCGTATACGAAGACATCCCTATGGGCGCCCCCATTCCCCGTGCCGTCACCGACAGGGTCAAGGACGACCCGGAAAACATGGGCGTCAATGCCGCGCTTTATCGGTTGAGACCGTCGATGGCTCTTTACGAGGCGATTCGTGAAGATATCGAAAGTGCAAAGACCCAAGAGGACATCGGCGGCTACGCTTGGCCGGAGATGCAATACATCACCGCGTACTTGAGCGGACAATGGCATAATCTCGACCTCCGTTTCGCCAGTTTCAACGGATATCCCCGGATCGACGTGCTCTACGGCATCCATTATGCAGGATTGAAACCTTGGCGACGAACGCATCGCTCCATCGAGCATTTTTCCCGTTACGATGACTATCGCTTGTGGCAGGCGACCTTCATCGCCATGATGCGTCGCTACCCCGCCTTGCGGGAAGCGCGCTCGCTTGAAAGACTCGAAGCTTGGATCGAAGAGCGGCAAGACCGAAACCACGCGATATCCGAGCATTCATGGCCCGATCATGTGAAGCATTTGTTCTAGAGTCGCCTCGGCGGCTCTTTTCATATCTATGTCAGATAGAGTATTTAGTGTCAAATCTTATTGGAAAAAATGAAATATAATGGAGTCTTGCAATGACAGTCACACGTAAATCAGAGGAAGCGGAGGTCTTCGAAGCGACATTGATTGAGCTCTTTCATCATTTCTCGATGCCAGGATTTGGATGAGACTGTCTTCGAATGACACAGATAGGCGGTTTCTACATCGATGTTTTCCCGGAAGAAGTAATCGGTGTGACTTTGCAGATAGCGTTTTTTGATATCGTCTCCATTGACGTAAAGTGTTCTCAAGGGCAATAAGTGATTGAGCATGCGTCGAGTGTAACCTTTGGGTCTTGAAGAGAAGACGGCTGCTAGAATGTGAGAAATGTGGCCTTCGACACTGCATCCCTTGAAACGTCCGTGTTTCTGCTTTTGTATGGCCGACCAGTTGCGATTGATGTAAGCTTGTTTTTCTTCGATGACGTCTTCTCTATGCGGATTGTCATCCAGAATCGCTTCACACGTCTGATTGAATGCCTCTTTTGCGTCTTCTCGGATGTAATAGGTGAGAACTTCTCGAATATTCGGCTCTGGTGTGATGTGATTGACGGCCTGTTGCATATGGAAGCGGTCGAGGGCGAAGTGTGTCGTAACGTCGGGTGTGAAGCGGTAGGCGTCCCTTGATGATTTGATCCACGAGGCACCGTCTCCGGAGATGAACACCGTTTCAATGTGTTCGGTGTCGTAGTTTTCGGCGATGTAGTCGCTGATGTCATCTTTGAGTGCTCCCGCCGATCCCGTCGTGGTGAACACCCTCCGGTTGTGCAGTTGTCGTCTTCGCATCGAGACAGGCAAGATGTCGGTATAGAGGACGGCCGCCTTGACTTCGTGATGTTTCTTGTCTTCCCTTTGTAAGGAGATGAATTTCTCATCCATCTGGATGTAGAGGATATCTGTTTTTCGTGGTTTGCGTGGCTCGTCTTCGAGAATCAGTTCGCGTGAAAGAATGATGTTTCTCACGGTCTGTCGGGAAATACGCGCCAATCGCTGTTCATGGACGAACTTGAAGCGCTTGCCGATCAAGGCTCCGGCGAGTTCACCGGCACGGCTGTAGGATTCCTTCGCGCTCGCTTCGATGAGTGTCGCCTTGATGAGTGGATCGTAATAGTCGCGAGCGGGAAGGCCGAGGATGCGATCGACATAGAAGAAACCATCTTTTCCCGACTTGGGGACATAGTATTCACGCTCGAAACGGAGTTCACCCCAGAGTGTGAGAAGCATGCGTGGACGGCGGCCTTTCGTATAGTAGAGAGCTTTTCGCTCTTTGGAATGCTTGAAATCCTTGTCGATGTGCTCGAAGGCCATCCGCAAGGCATCCAGGTGTGCATGCCGAACGGTGTCATCGTGATGGCAGAAGATATCGACGTAATGCCACACTTCGGGTACACGATTCAATGAGTTCAGATTGGTAATGAGGTAATCTTTGATGAGTTTTCCGACGTATTGTGGTAGACTGTACATGGGTAAGCTCCTTCGTATAGGGTTCGTCGACTCAATTATACCAAGGATGCTTACTCCTTTTTATTTTTCTTTCCAAGATGATTTTACACGACCTTGGGTGCCGCTTCGGTTGAAATCGGAACGGTTTTCTTTTATAATAAGGTGAAT
>SLPE01000177.1 GCA_007132145.1 Candidatus Izemoplasma sp. | reverse complement strand
TCGAGCGTCCACGTCTTCGCTTCCGTGATCTTGACGCGAATGATGTCGCCGGCTTTCGCGGCGGGCGCCTCGACGTTGACGAGTTTGTGGTGGGGGGTGTAGCCGGAAACGACGGCGGCGTCCTTGCGGCTCACGCCGTCGACGAGCACGTCGAGAGTCTTTCCGAGGAACCGCTCGTGCCCGGACTTGTATGCGGCGTTGACGTGTTCGTTGAGGATGCGGAGTCGTGCTTTCTTCACAGCGTCGTCGACACGGTCTTCCCGCGTCGCGGCGGGAGTGCCTTCGCGCGGCGAATAGACGAAGGTGAAGGCGCCTTCGAGCTTGCAACGTTCGACCAACGAGAGCGTCGCTTCGAAATCGGCGTCGCTTTCGGAAGGATATCCGACGATGATGTCGCTCGTCAAGGAGACGTCGGGCATGATGCGATGGATCGAATCGACGAGGGCGATATAGTCTTCACGAGTGTATTTGCGGTTCATGTCCTTGAGAATGCGGGTGCTTCCCGATTGCACGGGCAGGTGGATATGGGGCATGATGTTTCGATGTTTCGCGATGACTTCCAGGGTCCTTTCGTCGAAATCGTTGGGATGCGACGTCATGAAACGGACGCGGTCGATGCCGGTCTTCGCCACCGATTCGAGCAAGGTGTCGAAACGCGCGCCGTGTTCGAGGTCGCGTCCGTAAGCGTTGACGTTCTGTCCGAGCAAGGTCACTTCCTTGACGCCGTCGGCCTTCAAGGTTTCGATGTCGGTGAGGATGTCTTCTTCGCTTCGTGAGCGCTTGCGGCCACGGGTGTAGGGGACGATGCAATAGGCGCAAAACTCGTCGCATCCGTGTATGATGTTGACGAAGGCCTTGTGCGCAAACGCGCGCTTGCGCGGCATGTTCTCGATGATGTCGCCTTCGCCGCTGTACACTTCGAGCACACGTTCACGGCTGTAAATGGCGGTTTCGATATAGTCGGGAAGTTTGTGTATGTTGTGGGTGCCGAAGACGATGTCGACGTGCGGATGCCGTTGCAAAAGGGTCTCGACGACGTTTTCTTCTTGCGGCATGCATCCCGCGACCGCAAACAACATGTCGGCGCGTGTGCGTTTGAGACCTTTGAGACGACCGATTTCTCCGAAGGCTCGGTCTTCGGCGCTTTTGCGAACGGCGCAGGTGTTGAGCAAGAGGAAATCAGCGTCGGCTTCGTTGCAGGTTTCACGGTATCCGAGCGTTTCGAGGATTCCCTTGATCGCTTCGCTGTCGGCTTCGTTGGCTTGACAACCGAACGTCTTGATGTGATAGTTCAAGCCGGCGCCCGGTCTTTGCGATGATGAAGGCATGTCGAAAAGGATGCGCTCCGCTGTTCTGATCCGCTTGCGCGCACCGCTCATCGACGGTTTCTTGAAAGGGTTCTTTACACGTTCGGACATCGGGTCTCTCCTCAGTCGGACAAGAGAATGCCTTCGATCGTCTCTTGTTCTAAATCGATGTAGGCGGCATTGAGTTGGAGTATGTCGTCGTCGGAAGGGACGAGACGGGTGGGGAGTCCGCTCAGGAACTTTCGCATGACGCGGTTCTTGTCGGCGCCGAGAATGCCGTATTTGGCGCCGCACATGCCGACGTCGCTCATATAGAGGGTCCCCTTGGGTAGACGCATCGCGTCGTTCGTCTGGACATGGGTGTGCGTTCCGACAACGGCGTCGACGCGTCCGTCGAGATGGTGGGCGATGGCGAGTTTCTCACTCGTCGCTTCGGCATGGACATCGACGAGCACGACATCGGCATCGATCTTTTCGAGTGCGTCGTCTAACGCTTCGAAAGGATTGTTCAAGGGGTCGTTCATGAAGACGCGTCCCATCACGCTCACGACGGTGAGCGTCTTTTCGTTGTAACGGATCGCCAAAGCACCGCGCCCGGGGGTTCCTCGTGGATAGTTGAGCGGTCTGACGATGTTCGAATCTTCGATGAAATCGAACACTTCGCGTTTGGAAAACCCGTGGTTGCCGAGTGTTACGGCATGGAATCCGAGTTCCATCAAGGTTTTGTACTCGGCTTTGCGGATGCCGAGACCGTCGGCGATGTTTTCGCCGTTGGCGATGAAGATGTTGATGTCGTAGCGTGCCTTAATGGCCGGCAGGAAGCGGTGTAGCGCTTCGATGCCCTTCTTGCCGAAGACGTCTCCGACGAAAAGTATTTTCATAGTGCACCTCGTTCCTTTGACAAGAGAAAGCCTTCCGCGAGGAAGGCTCGTTTTCATTTTGCGATGTCTTGCGCGCGCGTTTCCCGGATGACGGTGACTTTGATGGTCCCCGGGTAGGAGAGTTGTTCCTCGATTTGTTCTTTGATGTCGCGCGCGAGCTTGTGCGCGAGGACGTCGTCGATCTGGTCGGGTTTCACCATGACGCGCACCTCGCGTCCGGCTTGGATGGCGTAGGCTTGTTCGACGCCGTCGAATTTCGATGAAAGATCTTCGAGTTGCTCGAGTCGTTTGATGTAGGAGTCGAGCGATTCGCTGCGGGCGCCGGGTCGTGCGGCGCTCAAGGTGTCGGCTGCGGCGACGAGAACGGCGATGTTCGTCTGTGCGGTGTTTTCCCCGTGATGCGAGAGAATCGCGTCGATGACGGCGAGCGGTTCCTTGTAGCGCGAGGCGATGTTCGCGCCGATTTCGACGTGTGACCCTTCGATCTCATGGTCGACGGCTTTGCCGATGTCGTGCAGGAGCGCGGCGCGGCGGGCGAGGATTTCGTCTTCGCCGATTTCCGCGGCCATCTTGCCGGTCAGGAAGGCGCATTCGATCGAATGACGCAAGACGTTCTGACCGTAACTCGTACGGAAATGGAGCCTGCCGAGCAGTTTGACGAGATCGGGATGGACTTTGCCGATACCGGTTTCAAAAACCGCTTCTTCGCCTTTGTCACGGATGAATCGGTCGATCTCTTCGCGGGATTTCTCGACGAGTTCCTCGATTCTTCCCGGGTGGATCCGCCCGTCTTGGACGAGCATCTCGATCGCCCGCTTGGCGATTTCCCTACGAATCGGGTCGAACCCGCTCAATACGACGGCTTCGGGAGTGTCGTCGATGATCAGGTCGACGCCCGTCAAAGCCTCTATCGTACGGATGTTCCTGCCTTCTCGGCCGATGATGCGTCCCTTCATGTCGTCGTTGGGAAGGTTGACGACACTGACCGTGTGTTCGCTGACGACGTCTTGCGCGTACTTCTGTAAAGTCGATGCGAGGAGTTGTTTCGCTTTTTTGTCGACTTCGTGTTTCGCCTCGTCCTCGGCTTCTTTGATGAACTGGGCGATTTCGTGGGTCATTTCACTTTCTACTCGTTCGAAAATCTGTTTCTTGGCTTCTTCAGTGGTGATTTGTGCAATTTCTTGGAGTTTGACGCTTTGTTCTTCGATCAGGGTCTCTAGCTTGCTGTGTTTTTCATCCAAGACTTTTTTACGTTCGTCGACGGATTCCTCTTTGCGGTCGATGTTCTGTTCGCGTTTGTCCAAGTTGGCGCTGCGGTTGTCGAGACTTTGTTCTCGTTGCAGCAACTTGTTTTCCTGATTGGACAACTCTTCTTTACGTTCTTTGGTTTCCTTGTCGAACTCGAGCCGTTGCTTGTGGATGTCCTGTTTCGTTTCGAGCAACGATTCCTTCTTTTGCTTTTCCGCTTGTTTCGCGGCGTCTTCGATGACCTTTTTGGCTTTGTCTTGCGCGTTTTGAAAGCCTTTTTCGACGTAGATGGCACGCGTGACGATGCCTGCGGCCACCCCGAGGATCAATAAAAGCAAACCGGAGACGATTAATATTGCGACTTCTGGCATATTAATTCCTCCGTTTCATGATAGGGCGGTGTCTTTATCTTGAACACCGATGGACGGTTCTTGTGGACACGAGTAGAAAATGTGAAATTTTGAAAAAGTGTACCGTTTCATTATACATGAGCGGACGGGGGGATGTCAATGAATATCACTGTCGCCCTTCTCACGTCCGGCGTCCCTTCTATTTCATGAAAAAAGCGCGTCCCCAGAGCGGGTCGCGCCTTGTCTCATATGCCGAGATGTTTCCGTATTTCCGCCTCGAGCGATTGCAGGATGTCGGGATGTTCCTCAAGGTGTCTTCGAACGTTTTCCTTGCCTTGACCGATCTTCTCTCCTTGATACGCATACCATGAACCGCTCTTTTCGATGAGCCCCGCATCGACGGCATGGTCGATGATTTCACCGGTTCTCGAAATGCCTTCCCCGTAGATGATGTCCGCTTCTGCCGTCTTGAAAGGCGGGGCGATCTTGTTTTTGACGACTTTGATGCGGACGCGGTTGCCGATGACGTCGTTGCCGGCTTTGATCTGTTCACCGCGACGGATGTCGACGCGGACACTCGAATAGAATTTCAAGGCGCGGCCGCCGGGTGTCGTTTCCGGGTTGCCGAAGAGGATGCCGACTTTTTCACGGATCTGGTTGATGAAAATCGCGATCGCGTTCGATTTACTGATGGCGCCGGATAGTTTGCGCATCGCCTGACTCATCAAGCGCGCTTGCAATCCGACATGGGAGCTCCCCATTTCACCGCGGATTTCCGCTTCGGGAACGAGTGCCGCGACGCTGTCGACGACGACCATGTCGATGGCGCCGCTACGAATGAGCGCCTCGGTGATCTCGAGGGCTTGTTCGCCCGTGTCGGGCTGCGAGATGATGAGATTGTCGATGTCGACGCCGAGGCTTTGTGCGTATTTGGGATCGAGCGCATGTTCGGCATCGATGAACGTGGCATAGCCTCCGTCCCTTTGCGCAGAGGCGATCGCATGGAGCGCGAGCGTCGTCTTCCCGGATGATTCGGGTCCGAAGATCTCGATGACGCGACCTTTGGGATACCCGCCGATGCCGAGCGCCTTGTCGAGTCCGAGCGATCCGCTGGGGATCTTCTCGAGGTCGCGGTTGCGCTCATCGGCGCCGAGAATCATCACCGAGCCCTTGCCGTGATGCCGTTCGATTTCCTTCATTGCCATGTCGAGCGCTTTTTTACGATCGTCTTTGGCCATCGTTCTTCCTCCTGTTCTCTACTTGCATGATACATGGGCACAGTCGGTTTTTCTTTTTCAAAATTTCAAGACCGTGCGATTGCGGATGAAATACTCGATACCGGAGATGACGGTAAGCGCTACGCCGATATAGAG
>SLPE01000029.1 GCA_007132145.1 Candidatus Izemoplasma sp. | reverse complement strand
CTTCGTGCCGTTTCTTCTCGCGTTGGATCCGTTGTTCGATGCGACGGATTTCGTCACCGGTCTCCTCTTCGATGGCGCGGACGGTTTCGATTTCGGTTTTCTCGATCGTCGCGCATGTCTCGCGGAATGTCGCGTCGACGTCTTCGAGATGCTTTCCGGCGTTTTCCTCAAGCGCTGCGATGTGGTCCTTGTGGCGGGCGATTTCGGCATTGAGGCTTTGGTAGAGTCCGACTTTCATTTCTTTCTCGCGCTCGATGCGCCGGCTGAGATAGGTTTCGCTCAATTGCTTGGTCTGCTCGTGACGTTTCCTTTGAAAGGTTTCGAAAAGTCCGGCGCTATGCGCCGTTTTCTCGAGCATGGTCTCGGCATGGCGTTTTTCGGTTTCGAGGAAGCGGTCGATGTCGATGAGGACCTGGTTGAACTGATCGCGTAAATGCATGAGCAAGGTGTCGGCCTCTTCGAGGGACTGCATCCGGAAGTGCTTGATCCGGTCGATCATCGATTGATAGATGTTGCGTTTGTTGTCGAGTTCGCGCTTCTTGAGGGCGAGCGCGGCATCGTGGTCCGCTTGTTTCGCGGCGAGGTTCTGCCGGTACTGACGGATGAGTCTCTTGTTCTTTTTCGGGTCGAGCGATTCGATGTGTTCGAGGTCCTTGTTGCGTTCGAGCGCTTGTTTTTCCATCAAGGACTGCATCGACGTCTGGTGTTCCTTTTCGATGGCTCGATAGGCTTGTTCATAAATGACGATTTCTTCTTTGTACGTCTTCTCGATGTCTTCGACCATGGTCGCATGGTCGCGTTCGGCATCGTCGAGAAGGTTTTTGTATACGGCGGTCATGAGCTGCTTGCGGGTCTTGTGTTCGGCGGCGAAGCCGCTTTGCGAGACGGCGTGGCTATCGTTTTTCAGCGCGGTGTAGTTTTGCGCATGAAGATCGTAGTGGTCGATGAGGACGCTTTCCTTTTCGTGGTCCTTGCGGACTTTTTCGATGTTGTTCTCGATGTGTGCGACATCGAGTTCATAGGTGTGTTCACGGGAGATCATCGCCTTTTCGACATCGAAGGTGTCCAGGGCGAGTCGATGGTCGAGCGTTGCTTTCTCCGTCTCTTTGCGATGAAGCGCTTTGGCGTAGCTCCGACTTTTGACGAGACGGTTCTTTTCAAGACGGTAGCGCTTGATCTCGCGTTCTTTTTCGAGGTCGGCGTCAAGACGGATGAGGACGCTTCGGGACGCGTGTTCGAGTTTCGCCTCTTCGAGCGTCCGGTCGTAGTTCTTCCGTTGAATCCTGTCGTCGATGTCGAGCGCTTTGAGGTCCGCTTCCTTGCGGTCTTGGTGCTTGAGGATGTCGATGTTGGCGTCGTTGGTCTCGATGAGGTCCTTCGACTTCGCATAGAGGAGGCCGTTGACGTAATCGGCGATCTTGCCGAGGCCTTCGCTCTTGACGGCGAAGGCCTTGCGCTGCGCTTCGGCAAGGGCTTTTTCGTAGGCTTTTTCGAGCGGTGGGCGTCTTTCATCGTGCTGGGCGCGTTTCATCGCCAAGGTCTCCTCGTGCTTCTTCTTCGTCTTCTTGATGTCCTTGGCGAGGGCGGCCGCCGCTTCGAGGTCGTTGATCTTCTCTTTTTCCTTGCGGTATTTTTCGAGTTTCGTGAGTTCGCCTTCATAATAGGCGTTGATTTCTTCGATGTCGCGTTTTTGTTCTTGCTTGAACGCCGAAAGCGCTTCTTCATGGGGCGAGAGACGCTCCTTGAGACGGGCGTGCGTTTCTTTCAAGGTGCCGGCGAACGTCTTCTCGTAGCGTTCGATCTTGTCGGCGATCGCCTTCATCTCTTTTTCGAGGAGCGCTTTCCGACGTTCGTCCTTTTCTTCGACATCATGGACGACATCGGCATACCGTCTCTCGAGCGTCTCTTTTTTGAGGTCGGTGTCCTGCCCGAGTTGCGCCATGTTGTCGGAAAAGGTCGATTCCGCCTCTTCGAGGCGTTGGTCGAGCATCGCGCATTGTTCTTCGCAATGCGGTTCGACCTTCGATAAAGCCGTCGAGTGGTCGTGTTCGATTTTCTCTTCCTTGAGGGTGTTCAAGGAACGTTTTTGCTCACTCGACGCTTCGAGCTCCTTTATCGTTGTGCGGTGCTTTTCGGTGTGTTCTTTGCGTTTCGTGTCGAGGGCTTGGCGCTTCTCCTTCGTCTTGTTGCGGATGGCTTCCTTGCGCTCACGGGTCTTCTTGTCGAGTGCGGCGAGCGCATGTTCGATGTCTTTGAGGCGTCGTTTCAGCGATGCATGCACCGCCTTGCGGTTGTCGTCGAAACACGCCCGTTTGCCTTCGAGCGTTTCAGCGGCTTCGATTTGTGCTTCGACAACGGTTCGATAGCGTTTGTCCAACCAATCGCGGATACGGTCTTCGTTGTCCACGATGAATCCCTCCCTTTACCCTATTGTATCATTTTTCAGGAAAAATGCGACGGTTCCTTTGCGGTTTGAAGAGATTTTTGCGGACATGGCCGGGGCCTCGCTCTGAGGAAGCGCCCAAAGCGTTGACGAGGGCGTCGATGACGAAGACGATGACGATGAGGATGATCGTCCAAGCGAAGACGTCCGCGTATTCGACACGCAGACTCGCGATGTAAAGCGCCCGTCCGATGCTCGTGTCGACTTGGGCGATGAACTCCGCCATGACGAGCACTTTGAATCCGAGACCGAGACTTTGCAAGGACGCGGTCTTGACATACGGGGCGGCAAGCGGCAGTTTGAGTCTGAACAACTTGCGCGGATACGACACCCTTTCGAGTGCGGAAGCGTCGAGCAAGTCCGAATCGATGGCGTGGATCCCGCGTTTGGCGCCTTCGTGGAATATCGGATAGAGCATCAGGAAGGTGATCGGATAGACGGCGAGCGAGCGGCCGACGACGATGAGGACGATGACGATGACCGAGGCGACGGGGATGGTCCGAAGACCGATGACGAGCGGCTGCAAGAGGGCGTCCGCCCGCGAGGACTCGCCGGCGAGCACGCCGCTGGCGGTGCCGATGAAGAAAGCGATCGAAAACGCCACGGCGAGTCTCGATAAGGACATCGCTATGATCCGGTAGGTTTGCATCTCGTTCACGATGCGTGACAACGATCGGAGTGCGAGCGTGGGCGATGGCAGGACGAATGCGCTATCGAAAAGGCTCGCGGACAGTTGCCACAATCCGATCAAGACGACGACACTGAGCGTTCCGTAAAGTGCTCGCGACATCTCATTCATCCTCGAAGGCGTGGTAGAATGACGCATCGGGAAGCGTGTCGCCGATGAGCGCGGCGTCGAAGGCCTTCACGGCTTCGAAAAACGATTGCAGTTCATCGGCGATGTCTAAGGCACGCTCGAAGACGAAGCCGCTACGCGGGATTGCGGCGAGCAACACATCGACGTCGAGCGGATAATCGAGATGGTCGATGACCTCGGCGACGTCGTCACCTTCAAGCAACCAGCCGACACTCGCTTCGAGCCGGGACAAATAGTCCGCGATACGGTCGCCATCGGCGTCATCCTTGATGAAGACCGCAGCTTGCGGAAACGCGTTGCCGCCGGTGTGCGCCTTCCACACCTCGCCGAGGTCGATGATGTGCAGCGTATCTTGATCGAGGACGTCGAAACTGAGGAAGGGTTCCGCGCTCATGACGATCGTTTCGTCATCGCGGGCGAGTTCGAGCATCGCGTGGCGCGCCGAGCCGACGTAGACGATGTGCGGCGGTGTCTCGAAGTCGACCGCATCGAGCAGGACGGAAAGGATGAAATCGGGAATCTGTCGTTCCCCGAAGGCGATGATTTCCTCGCCGTCGAGGGCTTGCAGTCCTTCAAGCGGCCTCATCGAGGCGATGTGGAGATTTCCCCGGGTGATGAGGGCGGCCATTTTGTACGGCTTCTCCTCGGCATGCATTTTGAGTCCGAGCGTCACCGGCGCGACGATGACGTCGTAGGTTTCGCTTGCGAAGGCGGAGATGAGCAAGTCGGCACCGCTGACGCGGGACACGGCGTAAACGTCGTCGTAATGCGATTCGATCCAACTGTGCGACAGCGCCGTCGAGCCTTCCGGAACGAGGACGCTCAGACGTGGGTCTTCGCGTCTTCCACACGCGAGGGAGAGCGAAATGGCGAGTATTGAAAAGCACAAAAGCATCCATCTTTTCTTTGACATGAAAATCCTCCTTTTCAAGGGTTCGTTCTCATGATATACTATAAGCGCCTTTTTTTCTGTAACATTTGTTACATAATGAAGAGATAAGGAGAATTTTTATGCGCATTCCTGAAGACGTCTTCGAACACATCCTTTCCAAAGCGACGTTGCCGTGCCTCTATCCTCGTCAGGCCACGATCGCACACGAAGGCGAGCCTTGCGTGAAGGCCGGCATCGTCACCCGTGGACGCATCAAATTGATCCATCTTTCACGATCCGGCGAGGAAACGCATCTCGGCACCTTGGAAGAAGGGGAATTGTTCGGCGATGTGATCGTCCACGGCCCCACCGCGACCTATCCCGCTTCGCTCATCGCCGAGTGCGACAGCGCCGTCGTCTATCTCGAAGCGTCGTCGCTTGACGACTTGATGGTCGAGTCTTCAGGGTTCAGGGCCTGGTATCTCGCGCATGTCGCCGAAAAATTCTCCGTGTTGAATAGGCGGTTGAAGATCTTGTCGAGACCGACAATCAAAGAGCGCCTCCTCTACTGGCTCGAAACGGTCGCCGACGAAAAGGGCGCTGTGAGAATTGACAGTGTCAGCGCCTTGGCGGAGCAACTCAACGTCGCACGCGTGTCGCTATCGAGGTCACTGCACGCGATGAAAAGGGCCGGCGTCATCGCGTATGAAAACAGAGTCTTTCGATTGAGGCGTTGATTTGCCGGCAGCTATGAAGCGTGAACTGTGAAAAAAAACGAAAGAGTTGTATTACATTGCCTTGACTTGTATGACATTTTTCTTATATAATGCACTTGTGTGAAAACAATATGGAGGTGCTGCATGATCAAAGACATCCTGAGCGGTTTCCCGAAACGCGAAGACGTTTTGCTCGAAGTACTGCTCGCCTGTCAAAAAGCGAAGGATGACCACGCATTCACACCGGCAGAACTCGATGAAATCGCCGAATATCTCGGCGTTCCGAGTAGCCGGGTTTCAAGCGTCGTCTCGTTCTACAGTTTCTTCTCG
>SLPE01000101.1 GCA_007132145.1 Candidatus Izemoplasma sp. | reverse complement strand
GACGCGCGTTTCGCTTTGGGATGCGGCGCGAAAATGACCGCATTGCGCCCTTTGAGGATCGTCACGGCGTTGGACGCCGGTGTCGCGGTCGGATTGGTCACCGGCGTCAAAGCGCCGACGACGCCGACCGGTTTCGCGTATTTGGAAATCTTCTTGGCGTCATCGCGCTCGATCAGACCGACCGACGCTGCGCCCTTGATGTCCGAAAGGACCCCGAGGACTTTGTTCTTGTGTTTCTTCATCTTGTCAGCGACATTGCCCATGCCCGTTTCCTCGACGGCCAACTCGGCGAGTTCGGCGATGGCGTCGTCGCGGTAGACTTCCCAGCCGACGGCGACACAGACGCGGTCGATCTCTTCCTGTGTGTAGTTTTCGATGCGTCTTTGGGCTTGGCGGGCCTTTTCCATCAAGATTTCGATCGATTCCATGACATCACTTCCTTAGGGTAAGAATAATCCGAGGCCGCCCAAGAACCCGAAAAGGGCGATGAAGGCGACCGCGATGAATGACAAAACGAACAGATCCTTGAACAGTTTCTTCTTGTCGACGCTGTCCGGCGCACTCGCGAGCGCGAGGGCGCCCATCGTCGAAAACGGACTCGTCGTCGTCATGTGCGAACCGACGGCGATGGTCGTCGTGATCAAGGCGGGAGAGACGGAGCCGCTCAAGGCTTCCGACAAATCGACACTCGTCGGGATGAGCGTAGGCATGACGACGCCGACGGCGGACGAGAAAATCGACATCACGCCGCTGAGAAGTGCGAGGATCGGCACGGCGGTGAAGGCGTTCATCAAGCGTGCGAGGAAATCGGTCAACAGTTCGACGCCGCCGAGTTCGTCGGATACGCTGATCAAGACCGCGGTCCCGCAAATGAGGAGCAAGGTGCTCCATGGCACCCCGGCGATCGCTTCGTTCTGATCGGCCGCCTTGAACAAGAACAAGAATACGGAAATCGCGAACGCCGCGAAACCGACGTTGACGCCGGTGACGATGACGAAGGCGACGAGAATCGCCACGGCGATCAACGTCACGATCTGGATGCGGTTGAACGGCGCCGGACGTTCGATCGCGACGCGTTCACCGTTCATCTTCAAACCGCCGAGCACGATGAACATCAAGCCCGAGAACACGGTAATCGACAAGACATTGCTGAGATAGATCGACCATCCCAGATCACCGACGCCGTGCATTTGCGCCAATTCCAGAGCGACGATGCCGTTGGGGGCGATCGGTGAGAGACCGCCGGCGATCGAGCCGAAAATGATCAATCCCGACATCAAAAGGATGGAGATGCCGGTGCCGGCGGCGATCATGATGCCGATCGGCAGAAGCAACGCGCTCGTCGAAATGTTTCCGGGGCCGATCGAAGCGAGGAACAGCGCGAGCACATAGAAGAGTACGGGGATGAGGGCTTTACGCCCACGACTTTGGTAGATGATCCATTTCGACAGTCGCTCGAGCGTGCCGTTCAAGCGGGCGATGCTGAAAAGCAAAGTCACGCCGAAGGTCGTGAAAAACAAACGCAACGGCCAATAGCCGATAATCGTCGCCACGGGAATGTCGCCGAAGTAATGGCCGAGGACCAAGGCGAAAAGCAACGCGATGAGACCGACGTTGATGTTTTTCCAAAAGCCGATGGCGACAGCGATGAAAATGCTCAAGAGCGACACGATGGCTAAGACCATGACTCGTTATTCCCCTGTCGAAGTTTTGAAAACGATCTTCATTTTTGAAAACTGCGGCGTTCGATGTCCTTGACTTCGTGACGCGCTTTTTCAAGACGTTTCGCACGCCAGTCTTCGAGGTTTTCAGTGAAGGCGGTGTTCAAGAACGCTTCGGTCATTTCGATGCCGAGGATCGGGGCGATGATCCAACCGCCAAGGCACAGGACGTTCGCGTCGTTGATCGCACGACACTTCTCGGCCGCGTAGACGCTTTCACAGGCGGCCGCGTAGACACCTTCGTGTTTGTTCGCGACGATCGACATGCCCATGCCCGTCCCGCAAATGAGGATGCCGCGTGAAAAGTCTCCGGCACGAATCGCTTCCGCGCCGCGGGCGGCGACTTCGAAAAACGGACGCGGTTCCGCTTCGTCGAGCGTCCCGATGTCTTCGACGTCCATCGCCTTTTCAAGGAGGTGGTTCTTGATCGCTTCTTTCAACGGGTATCCCGATACATCCGATCCGATGAAGATTCTATCCATGCTTTCGCCCCGTTTCTTCTTTGCGTCTGATCACGTCACGGGCGGCCGTGACGATGTTGTCCGCTTTCAATCCGAACGTTTCCATCAAGTAGTCCTTTTTCCCGACTTCGCCGAAACGGTCCATGACGCCGACACGCTTCATCGGAACCGGATGGTGCTCGCAAAGCGTCTCTGCGACGGCGCTTCCGAGACCGTTGATCACGTTGTGGTTCTCGGCGGTGACGACGCCGCCGCACCTTTTCGCGGTGCGGACGATCGTTTCGGTATCGAGCGGTTTGACGGTGTGGATGTTGACGAGTGTCGCGGAAATGCCTTCTTCTTTCAAGATGGAGACGGCTTTCAACGCTTCGGCGACGAGGATGCCGGTGGCGAAGATGACGACGTCGTCCCCTTCTTCGAGAATGTGTGCTTTGCCGAGACTAAACGACGTCCCTTCTTCGAAGACCGCTTCGAACTCCTGACGGAGTAGACGGATGTAGACCGGTCCGGGATGGGCCACGATTTCATCGAAGCACGCCGCGAGCTGGACGCCGTCGACCGGCTCGAAAATGACCATGTCCGGCAACGTTCGCATCAATCCGACATCTTCGAAGGACATGTGCGTCGCGCCGTTGAGTTGAGCCATGATGCCGGGATCGCTTCCGACCATCTTCACATGGAGACCGGCATAGGCGACCGACAAAGTGACTTGGTCGAACACCCGTCGCGTCGCGAACGGCGTGAACGTATGCGTAAAAGGCACTTTTCCCATGTTCGCGAGTCCGGCGGCGACGCCGATCATGTTCGCTTCGGCGACGCCGACGTTGATGGCCCGCTCGGGATACTTGTCTGCGAAGGCGTTCGTTTTCGCGGCTTTGCGCAAATCGGCGTCGACAGAGACGATGGCGTCGTTTCGTGCAGCCGCATCAACGAGTAAATCGGCATAGATTTCTCGCAATTGCCTGTTTTTGAGTTCCATGTCACATCAACTCCTTGAGCGCTTCTTCGACCATGTCCATCGTGACGGGCATGTTGTGTGAGGCGGTCTTGCCTTCACAAAAGGACGCGCCTTTTCCTTTGACGGTGTTGAGCAGGATCATTGACGGACCTTCCGTACGTCTGGCTCGTTCGATGGCTTCGTCGATGGCCAAGACGTCGTGTCCGTCGATCGATTGTACGTGCCAGCCGAACGCTTTCCATTTGTCCGAGAGCGGTTCGAGGTCGTTGATTTCATCCGTCGTCCCGTCGATTTGCATCTTGTTGTAGTCGGTGAAGGCGATCAACCGGTCCAGTTTCTGGTTGCCGGCGAACATCGCCGCTTCCCAGATTTGTCCCTCTTGGCTTTCGCCGTCGCTGACCATCGCGTAGACGTCGATGTCGGCGGCGTCGAGTTTCACGGCGAGCGCCATGCCGACGGCGACGGAAAAGCCTTGTCCCAACGATCCGGTCGTCATGTCGATACCCGGCGTCTTGTTCTTGTCGGTATGGCTCGGTAGCGTCGTATTGGGCTTATTCAAAGTGTCGAGCAACTCGACATCGAAGAATCCTTTGAGCGCGAGGGTCGCATACAGTGCCGGTCCGGCGTGCCCTTTCGAGAGGATGAAACGGTCGCGGTCTCGCTTCGTCGGTTCTTGGGGATCGATGCGCAGTTTGTCGAAATACAACACCGCGAGCGCATCGGCGATCGACAGACTGCCGCCGATGTGTCCGACACCGAGATTGCCGATGCACTTCAAGGTCAAGATGCGGATGTTCTTCGCTTTGTCTTCCAGATAAGCTCTTTTGTTCATGAATGCTGCCTCCTGTTTGGATGACATGGGATGTCGAGCATCTTCGCGAGATGACGCAAAGGCCGTGCGACATCGCCATAGATGACGGCGTAATGGGGTTCCCAACCGTCTTCGACCATCGTGTTGATCAACCGTTCGACATCGTCATCGATGCGGGCGACGAGCGACGTGCCGCTGTATTGTTTCGGTCTGTCGGCGATGCTGCATTCGTGCACGAAGAAGCGAAATCCGCCTTCCGGCGCTTTGCCGACCCTGAAAATGGTCGCTTTTTCCGCCGCTTCGAGGCCGAACTCCATCGTCGGTCCGATGCGACGATTCGGATGGACGCCGACGAGCGGACTTCCTTCCTTGCGGGCCAAGGTGCAAGCGCCGGCGCCGCAGTGCCAGAAGGTGATCGTGTTTTCGAGCGGATCGATGGCGACAGGGTCGCCGAGATACGTCGCCTTTCCGCTGAGGAAGTCGCCGAGATACATCGACAACGCTCCATAGGCGTCCGCTTCGCAAGCGGCACTGACGCGCATGTCGTTGAGCAGCCCCAACACCGCACAGACCGGCGTCTTGTACTCGGTGAAATAGTCCGGCCAGCAGCGTGAGGCGAGGGCCTTGATGTCGTGTTCATGCACAAAACGACGATGTGCTTCGTAAAGGCGGATGAAATCGCTATGATGGGGTTCTTCTGTTTTATCGAGACCGGCCATCGAACCGTGGGCCGATTTTTTGGCATCGACTAGGTCCGCTTCTTCGAGCGAACGGGCGACATCCATCAACGCTCTCGCTTCGGTGGCGATCAAACGGACACCGAATACACCGGCGAGTTCCGCTTCTTGCGCAGCGCCGAAGCCGAAACCTTCGGGGGGATGCCCGATGGTCGCGAGATTGAGGTTTTTCAAAGCGATGCGCGCCTTTGCGGCTGCAAAGATGTCGTCAAGACAATCGATGACCCGCTTATCTTGAGGGTCGCCGATCACATGAAAAAGCCCTTTCTTATGCATCGCTTTATGCGCATAGCCGGCGGCGAATGCACCGGTGAGCGAGTTCAACTGCAAACGACCACCACCTGAAGGTGGCTCCTGCAACGTCCACAACAACACCGGGGCGTCACAGTGTTTGAAGACTTCGCTCGCAAAAGCGGCGTTGGCGAACGTAAGATTTTGCAAGACGACCAAATCCGGGTTTTTCCCTTCGATGTGCGCCTTCACCGCTTCGAGACTCAGAAGT
>SLPE01000087.1 GCA_007132145.1 Candidatus Izemoplasma sp. | reverse complement strand
GGTCGCTACGGTGTCGGAAGTGGGAACGCAAGCCTTCTATGATGCGGAACGACTGGAAACGGTCGTCTTCGAGAGGAATCTGATAGAAGACCCCTGGTCGCTCGGGGGAACTCTGTTCGCACAAAACCACCCCGACCTCACCGTCTACGTCCCCGACGAGAGTCGTGATGCCTATCTCGCCGAAACCCATTTGCAATCGCTTGACCCCTCCCGCATCCGCCCCGTGTCCGAACTGCAAGATTGAAACCGACCCGCGTACGAGCGCGGGTTTTTCATGGGAAAGAAGTGTTTTTTTGCGCAAGCCGGGGCACATGTGGTACCCTATTCATGAAAAGTCGTTCGATGTCCACCGACATCGACGATGATCAAAGGACCGAAGGAGTCGAACCCATGGACCATGAAAAACTGATTCGCGACATCGTCACCAACGCGCTCGGCGTCGAAGCCGAAGGCGTATCCGTCATCCGCCGCCTGATGGGCGGCATGTCGAACAGCACCTACGTCGTCGAAGCGGGCGGAGAACACTATACGTTCCGCGTGCCCGGAAAACACGCAGAACGTTTCGTCGACCGTGAGGTCGAAGCCGATCACTTGAAACTGATCGAGTCGCTGCGCATCAACAACGAAACCGTCTATCTCGATGTCGTGAGCGGCTACAAGATCGCCCGCTATCTCGAAGGTGTGCCGATGTCGGAAACGGGACCTTACGAACATCTCGAAGCGGCCGCCGACGTCTTGCGACGCGTCCATACGAGCGGTTTGAAGAGTCGGCACGACTACGACCCCTTCGGGCGACTGCGGACGTATGAAGCCTATGTGAAGGAACACGGCCACGTCCACGAAGAACGTTACGAAAACATCAAATCGACCTTTCTCGCCCACCGCCCGGCTTTGGAGGCGCACCGCAAGACGTTGTGTCACGGCGACGCGCAAATCAGCAATTTCGTCGTTTCCGAGCGGATGTATCTCACCGACTGGGAGTTCGCCGGAAACCACGACCCCTTTTACGACATCGCCTGTTTCGGCAACGTCGATTTCGACCACGCTTTGGCGCTTTTTCCCGTCTATCTCCAGCGTCGACCTCACGCCGCCGAGATGGACCGGCTCTATTTGTGGCGGACGTTTCAATGCCTTCAGTGGCACAACGTCGCGTTGTATAAGCATTTCATCGGTCTGAGTGAAGACTTGGCCATCGATTTCGAACAGGTGGCAAAGCGTTACCTCGACAAGGCGCAGGCGATGCTTTCGGCCGTCCGCGACGAGCACGAAAGGGTGAATGCATGAAAGAAGACATCCAAAGGTTGATTTCCGTTCAAAGACAGACGTTCCTGAGCGGCAAGACGCTGCCTTATGAAGCGCGTATCCGAGCGCTCGAGGCGTTGCGTTCAGCCGTCCTTGCACAAGAGACGGCGCTCAAGGAAGCGTTGCATCAAGACTTGGGGAAAGCCTCGGGAGAAGCGTATGTGAGCGAAATCGGCATGGTCCTCAAGGACATCACCTATGCGAAGAAGCATCTGAAGACATGGATGAAAGGGGAAAGAAGGCGTACGGACATCGGCAATGTCCCCGGCAAGAGTTTCACGTCTCCTTTTCCTTATGGCGTCGCCTTGATCATGAGCCCGTGGAACTATCCGGTGTATTTGACCTTGGCGCCGCTCGTCGCGGCGCTTTCGGCAGGCAACACCGCCATCGTGAAACCGAGCGAATTGAGTGAAAACACATCGCGCGTACTCGAGAAGATGCTCGATGAAGCCTTCGCCGCATCGCACGTCTCAGTCATCGAAGGCGGCGTCGAAACGGCACAAGCGTTGCTTGAAGAGCCCTTCGATCACATCTTCTTTACCGGCAGTACGCGTGTCGGCAGGATCGTCATGGAGAAGGCTGCGAGACATCTGACGCCGGTGACGCTCGAACTCGGGGGGAAGAGTCCGTGCATCGTCGCCGCCGACGCCGACCTCGACCGTGCGGCGAAGCGCATCGTCTTCGGCAAGTGCATCAATGCCGGCCAGACGTGTGTCGCGCCCGATTACGTCCTCGTCGACCGGACGGTGGAAAAACCGTTCATCGAGCGTATGATGCATCACATCCGCGCTTTTTACGGCGATGACCCGCTTGAAAACGACGCCTACGGCCGCATCGTCAACACCCATCATTTCAAGCGACTGCACGCCTTGTTGGAAGGCCAGACAATCGTTACCGGTGGCGAAAACGATCCGGAACGACTCAAGATCGCCCCGACGATCGTCACCGACGTCGATGCGACCGCACCGCTCATGCAAGAAGAAATCTTCGGACCGATCCTTCCGGTGCTCGCCTTCGAACATCTCGACGAAGCGATCGCAACGATCCGTTCAAAGCCCCATCCTCTCGCCCTCTACCTTTTCACGAGATCGAAAACGGTCATCGACGACGTCTTCGGACGCTGTCAGTTCGGCGGCGGTTGCATCAACGACACGATCATGCACGTGGCCAATCCTCATTTGCCTTTCGGGGGCGTCGGTGAGAGCGGAATGGGGGCTTACCACGGCAAGGCGGGATTCGATACGTTTTCTCATCTGCGCAGCATCGTCAAGAAACCGGCGCGTTTCGACATTCCGCTGCGATACTTGCCGCTCTCGGAAAAACAGGAAAGGCGCATCAGGAAAATCCTGAAATGACGTATACGGAAAGGTGACGGGACACCCGTTGCCTTTTTATCGAGTCTCGAATATTGCTTTTTGTCATGCGGATGGAGCGTTAAACACGAGCGGATGGTTCAAAAATCGTCTGCGGTGTGGTATAATTCTAGAGAAACAAGAACGAAAGACTATGAAAACATTGGAGGAAGAACCATGAAAAGATTCGCCATTTTGTCTATCGCGGTGATGCTCTTCGCCGTCGTCGCCGCTTGTGAAGGGATGGGCGGACCGAGAGCTCCGCGCGGACCGGTCGAGATGTTCATTACCGACACGGTGACGCTCCCTTTCACCAACAAAGCGACCGAATACGACGTTGAAGACGAAGATGTCTCGCTGGACATCCATTATCTCGACGACCACGTATTGCCCTATGTCGAAGTCGAACCGTTCGTGAACTTGATTGAAGGCGCCATCGTGAGCGCCGACATCGAAATCACGTATGACGACTACAAAGTGACCCTCTATTTGTTCATCGAATACGAAGAAGATGAAGAGTATGACGACGACGAGTATGAGCTCGTCCTCGATTACGAACGCAACTCGGTCACCTTCAACCGTTTCGGATTTTTCTCGGCCATTTCCGAAGCGACCGAGACCGATTTCGGAAAAGGCCTCTCGACGTTCGATTACATATCGACGGATCCGACCTCCGTCACCGTCGACCTTTTCGATTACGACCTTTTTCTCGTCAAGGATCAGGACATGTTCCTGATGCCGTTTCACTTGGCGAACCTCTTCTTGTCGGGCTCGATGTACGATGTCTATTACAACGGCGACCATCTTTACGGTGTCGACAGCTACCAAGTGAGTTGGACCAACACGTCGTTGCTTACCGAATTGACGAACTCGTCTTTGCAAGGCAGTGAGATTCCTCAAGCTCTGCTTGAAGACAACTACAACTTCATGCGTTTCGTCTTCGATTATTTCTACGGATTGAGACCGGCACCGGGCGTCATCGACTACAACGATGTCCTCGACGACGCCGAAACGGACTTGATGCAGTCCGGCATGCCCCATTACGTCGCGATCCGCGAAGCGGTTCGCGCACTCGACGATTTGCATTCTTCGCCCGTATCCACCGGTTACTATGTGGCCTTCGATCAAAACTATGTACCGTGGGATCCCTTCCGGCTTTCTGCCGACAGCCGTATGCGGCAGTTCTATCAGTCGATGGTCTATGATATCGACCGTTGTTACTACGGAACGTCTCCGGCTGTGACCTACAACGACGCCGAAACGATCGCCATGGTCCATATCGGCGGGTTCTCGGCGGATACGCCCGATGAGTTCCACGACCGACTCGAAGCCGTCGAAGCAAAAGGCACCGTCGAAAAAGTCATCGTCGACCTCGCTTGCAACACGGGCGGCATCATCGGTACGATGTTTCAGACGCTCGGTTACATGACCGATGAACCGATGCCCTACCACCGGATGAACACGACCGACAAATCGACGGCCTCGACATGGATAGAATCGGAAAACGAAGCCTTCGACTTCGAATGGTACATCCTTGCGAGCCCGGTCACCTACAGCGCCGGCAACATGATGGTGCAGATGGCCAAGGAAATCGGCTTCGCGACGATTATCGGAGAGAAGACGACCGGTGGCGCGAGCAGTGTCAAGACGATTATTTCCCCCACCGGTGCGATTTTCGTCATCAGCAGCACAAGCGTCTTCACCAATGAAAAATACGAAACCCTGGAATTCGGCGTCAACGTCGATACAGGATGGACGTTGAGCCGTGCACAAATCAATTCACCTTCTGCCGTTATCGAACGTGTAGAACAAGAAGATTGATCGAGACTGCGACATCATAAGAAAAACACACGCGCTGCATTGCGCGTGTGTTTTTCTTAAGAGAGGAGGGTCAAACGATTTTGATGGTGACGGTGTCGCCGTCGGAGCTGTTGACATTGACGAGTTCTCCACAGTGTCCGTCTTCGATGAGGTCGAAGACTTCACTCCAATCGACGTCGTAGTCTTCGATACGCTTTTTGTGGAAGGAGCGGTTCTGCCCTTTGAAGAGGGCGCGAGCGAGAGCTATCGGGAATGCGATCTTGACGGTGTCGCCGTCGGAACTGTTCACATCGATATGAAGGGTTTTGCACGAGGGGCTAGATTCGCCGTTGAGTGCTTTTCTTGCGTCTTCCGGAGTCATTTTTCCTTCTCGTACAGCTTCTAGGATTTTTGTCTTGTCATTCATTTTCTTGCCTCCCGAGTCGAATAGTTTTCTCTATTTTGTGCCTGCTTGACGATGGAATCGTTCTTGATACGTTCATATGTCTGGTAGAGTGAGAGATTGATGGTGTCCATGGTCGTTCTCCTTTCTCGATGGTGTTTCAGATGATGTAGCGTTTTTTGGATTTGATATGACGGATGGATTGGTCGTTCTTGATTTGGTTGTAAGTGCTGTAGAGGTTTTCGTTCACGGTGGTTCCTCCTCATTTTTGGTTTGGTGATTCAGATGCGGTTGTGTTTTCTGGTTTTTGATTGGCGGATGGATTGGTCGTTCTTGATCTGGT
>SLPE01000132.1 GCA_007132145.1 Candidatus Izemoplasma sp. | reverse complement strand
ATTTGACGACCTTCTTCGATCATCGTTTCTGCGTCTTCTGCGATGACTTCGCCACTGATCGGTCCGTCGACGAGTTCGACGATTTCCTTGAGGACTTCCTTGAAATCACGGCCTTCTTTGGCGATCAACGTCGGATTCGTCGTCACCCCGGACAGCACGCCCCATGCGGCGATCTCCCTGATGTGTTCGATGTTTGCGGTGTCGATGAAGATTTTCATGCGTTTTCCTCCTTGGGTTCGCAGACGGGCGTCTTGAAGACGAGCGGTTCGACGCCCGGCAGCGCTTGTTCTATTCTTTCCGGGAACAGGATTCCGTTGAGATGGTCGAGTTCGTGCTGGAAGACGATGCTCACGAATCCGCGAAGCGTGAGCGTCGTTTCTTCGAGCGTGTCGGTGTCCGGACGATACAGATGGGTCTTGACCGTCACTTTCTTGTGACGACGGACCAAACCCTCGACGGCGCGGTCGACACTCAGACAGCCTTCGCCGCCCGGCATGAAGGTCTGGGCGACGCTGTGGCTCACGATTTTCGGGTTGACGAACAAGTAGTCGTGAAGGATTTCATCCTTTTCGTCTTTCGTGTAAATCGCGATCATCCGCTTGGACACGTCGATTTGTGGCGCGGCGAGACCGACGCCTTCACGCAGCTCGTAGGTTTCCGCGATGTCTTCGTCTTGTGAATCGATCAAAAATCGACGCATGGCGACGAGTGTCTTCTTGTCCGTCTCCTCTAGCGGCGTCGAAACAGGCGTCGCCCGCTTACTCAAGGTCGGATGTCCTTCCCGGACAATGTCTTTCATCGTGATCATCGGACCACCCTCCGAAGACCATTATATCAAATGCGATTGTAAAAAACACGCTTTTGCGCGAGAGTTTGTCCATGACCTCGCCGCCACATGTTTTGAGGGCGTATGGCTCGGCACGCGCGGTCGGGCATTCACTGAAAATTCGAGTTCTCAACGGAGGGAATGTCGTCTTCTCGCTTGAAAGAAACCCCCGATACAAGTATAATGTGGGTAACGCTCTTTAGGAGGAGAACACCATGGAACCCATCAGAAAGATCGGCGTCATCACCGGCGGCGGCGATTGTAGCGGACTCAACGCCGTCATCAACGGTCTGACGAAAACGGCGATCAACACATACGGTCTTGAAGTAATCGGCTATCGTCGCGGCTATTCCGGTCTCTTGCGTGACGATTATCAAGTGCTCGACCTCGATGCCGTCTCGGGCATCATGCACGAAGGCGGGACGATTTTGAAGACCTCGAACAAGGACAACCTTTTTCATTATCCGTATGCGAAGGATGAAGAAGGGGGTTTCTTGTACAAGGACGTCTCCGATCAAGCACTCGAAAACATGCGTAGGAACCAAGTCGATGCGCTGATCGTCATCGGCGGCGACGGCACGTTGACGAGCGCCCGCGACTTCAACCGCAAGGGCATTCCCGTCATCGGCGTCCCCAAGACGATCGACAACGACCTCCCGGAAACGGATGTGACCTTCGGCTACAACACGTCGCTTTCGACGATCACCGACGCCTTGGACAAGATCCATACGACGGCGTACTCCCACGATCGTATCATGGTCGTCGAGGTGATGGGGCGCAACACCGGCTGGCTCGCCATCGAAGGCGGCATCGCCGGCGGCGCCGACGTCATCTTGATTCCGGAGATTCCTTATGACCTCGACCGCATCGTCGAAAAAGTCAAAGAACGCGACGAACTCGGCAAACAGTTCGCGATCGTCGTCGTCAGCGAAGGCGCCAAGGAGAAAGACGGAGACGTCACGGTTCGCGAAATCGTCAAGGATTCCGCCGATACCGTACGCCTCGGCGGCGTCGGCGACGTCTTGACCCGCAATCTCCAGGCGCGCATCGAAAATCACGAAGTCCGCTACACGAATCTTTCTTACTTGCAGCGGGGCGGCATCGCGAGTCAGTTCGACCGCGTCATCGGCATGCGTTTCGGCGTCGCCGCCGTCGATTTGCTGATGCGTGGCGAAAGAGGACGGATGGTCCGTTGTCGTGGGCGAGAAATCAGCGATGTGGCGCTCGAAACGGTCATCGGCGACGGAAAGACGGGGGAGACGAGCCGGGGCGGTAGGAAATTCGTCGATGCGCAAGGACAGTTGGTGCGAGCCGCAAAAGCGATCGGCATCAGTTTCGGTGATTGACATGGAATATCCGATCAGTTATGAACACTACGATGTCGATGAAATCGTAGAAATTATCGGATTCCTCAACGCCCTCGAAACGATGCGCGAAACGCCGAACGAAACGGAAAAAGCCGAACTCATCGCGAAATACCGACGATATCGCGACATCGTCAACAACCTTTCCGAGGAAAAACGCATCGACAAAGCTTTCGAAAAACAAACGGGCATTTCGATTTACAAGACGATGAAAAACCTATGAAAAACGGGCCGGCGGCCCGTTTTCATTCTTTCAGGATGTTGGTGAGGACGTCGACGGCGTGGTCGATGTCCGCGTTCGTGTTTTCATCGCCGAACGAAAAACGCAAAGAGCCGTTGCGGTAGCGCTTCGGTACGTTGATCGCCTGCAGGACATGTGAAGGTTCGATGTTTTGCGAGTCGCACGCACTCCCCAATGAAACGTAGATGCCATCGGTGTTCAGCGCGTAGGAAAGAGACATCGCCTCCGCTTCTGCGAAGCCGAGATTGAGAACGCTTTGCAGACGTCGGCCGTCGAGCGGCGGTCCGTTCAAACGGAAGTCGAGGCCGGCATCCGTCAGTTTGTCGAGCAAGCGCTTTGCCAGCGCAGCGACGTGTGTCGTATGTGCCGCATGGTTGTCATAGGCTTCTTGTAGCGCGACGGCGAAGCCGGCAATCGCGGGGAGGTTATGCGTTCCGGCGCGACGGCGATCTTCTTGTCCGCCACCGTGGATGAGCGGTTCCATCTCGACACCTTCGCGGACATAGAGGCAACCGACGCCGCGAGGCCCGTGAAACTTGTGCGCCGAAAACGAGATGAGGTCGGCGCCCGTTTCCTTTGCGTCGACCGGCATGTGCAAAGGGGTCTGCACCATGTCGAGATGCAAAAGCGCCGGGTGGTCTTCAAGAACACTGCGGATGTCCGGAAGTGATTGGACGGTGCCGATTTCGTTGTTCGCATGGATGATCGAGACGAGACGCGTGTCGTCTGTCAAGGCGTCTTTGAGTGCGGCGGGATCGAGAAGCCCTTGTTCGTCGACATCGAGGAAGACGACGTCGGCTCCGAGTCTTTTCAAGGCATGAGCCGTCATTTCCGTTGCATGATGTTCGATGCGGGTCGTGATGAACCGGCCGCCGTCGACCGCTTTGAAAACACCTTGCCAGGCGTGGTTGTTGGCTTCGGTCCCCGATCCTGTAAAAACGATCTCGCGGCGGTTCGCGCCGAGCAGTTTCGCGATGTCGCCGCGCAATCCGTTGAGGCGTTTGAGGGCGTCGACGCCGGGCGTGTGCAAAGATGAGGGGTTTCCGACAAAACGCCGGGCGGTATCGCGCATCGCTTCGAGAGCCTTTTCCGAAATCCTCGTCGTAGCCGCATGGTCGAAATAAGCCATAATCCCATTCCTCCTATTTCAACGTCTTGACGGTGACGTCGGGCACCCCTTCGACATCGAGAAACGCTGCGATATCGGGGTGCTCTTTAAGGTCGATCGAGCGGTTTTCCGCCTTTTTCAGACGTGCGGCCAACTGCTCGGCGAACGTCTCGTTGACGAAAGAACGATGGATGATGCACGGGTTGTCGTCTCCGAACAGGTCGATGCTCTTTTCGATGACTTTTTCTTCTTTGATCGGAATATTGATGATTTTGCCCTTGAAGACGGTCTCGCCTTCGTGTTCAATCAGGATTTTTCCTTTCATGGGGCACCTCGTTTCATGAGAAATCGGACATGAAATCGTAATCGAAACGGATCCAGTCGACATCGAGCGCCAAAAGCAAGAAATACACGGCCATGAGCAAGAAGAAGATGCCGGTCACGATTTTGATGACGGAGATGTGGCGCCGTACGAAATTCGAGATGCCGGCGACCGATTTCGCTTTCAGGGCGATGCCCATGATGATCAACAAGGGGACGAGGAACATGATGTTGAAGATGAGGATGTAGAATATCTCCACCAAGGTGAGTGTCGTTGAAGTCCCTTGTGCTTCGAGCATGGCCAAGACGCCGAAATAGATCGGGCCGGTGCAAGCCGCTTCGGTCACCCCGACGACGATGCCGACGATAAAGGGGACGAAGAACAAGGCGATGACCTTGCCCATGTTCGATTCCCGGGACTCCAAGGCTTTCGCGAAACGCTCCATGACGCGTTGGTTGAAGCGTTGCACGAACTTCGGCAACTGACTCTTGACTTTGTCGTATCTTTGCGAGCGGGTCACGAAGAAATCGTAAATGCTCAAGATGAACAAAAAGAGACAGAGCGCCATGAAACCGAAGTACAGATAGGTCGACAGCGCGGGAATGGCGCCTCGGGAAAACCCGAGCAACCCCATGAATGCAAGTCCGATGAAGAAATACGTCAAGAAGATCGCGCCGATGTAGGAAAGCCCGACGAACACCAACGTGCTCCGTTTCTTGGTGAAGCCGACAATCGAGATGAACATGAGCAACATCGCGATCGCACATGGATTGATGCCGTCGAGCAATCCGCCGACGACCATCAACAACAATCCCATCCAGAAAGACAGGGGATCGCTATCAATCGGCTCACGCAAGGGCTCCGCGGCATGGAGAGCGATGTCGCCCGCTTGATGGGCGTCGAGAATGGCCGTCCTGCCGGTGTACGTCTTTTCGCCGACGATGATCGTCGGTGCCGCCAAGGCGATGTCGTAGGCACGGGCATACCGCAATGCTTCGGCACGGTCCTCCCTGTCGTTGAGTTCGAAGACCGTGACGGTGAAACCTGCCGCCTCGAGCTCCTCAAGAAGGCCGGACTCTTTCACTTGGATGCAGTCGAAACACGCTTCATCGTCGAAAAAGATGACATGCCCGTCTCCGTTTTCTTCGGCGAGAAGAGGTCTCGCCGCTGTAAAAAGAACGCCCGTCAAAAACGCGAGCAAACCCAGCCACTTCCAGGACCGTCTCATGAAAAACCTCTTTCCTTTGCTGATGTCCACCTTATTATAAAAGTAATCCATGCCGCTGTCAAACAATCATGTTTTTCATGAAAGACGTCACTTTATGATATAATGGACGCGGGTGAAAAGATATGGAAGCAGACCTTCTACAGAAAGTCGACCTCTT
>SLPE01000040.1 GCA_007132145.1 Candidatus Izemoplasma sp. | reverse complement strand
CGAACCGCGTAGAAGAGCGGATTTTGTCCTTTCGCATCGCGAGCGGATTTGAGCGTTTCCCCATCGTATTGCGAAAGTGCATCCACATCGTCGGTGCGAATCGCGGAAACCATCTTTTCGTCGATGGCAGGTCGGTCCATGTTCTCACCCGTCCCATGTCTTCTTAACGTATCGATTCGGTAGGCTCATTATAACATATCGAAGGGGCGCGGACATAAAAAAACACCGCATTTCGCATGCGGTGTCTTTTTTTTGGAAAAACCTACTTGACTGCGTCTTTGAGTACTTTGCCCGCCTTGAATGCCGGAGATTTTTGTGCTTGGATGTGAATCGGCTGGCGTGTTCTCGGATTGAGACCGGTACGTGCTTTGCGGTGTCTCACCTCGAACGTTCCAAATCCAGTCAGTACGACTTTCTGGTCACTTGCCAAAGCTTCTTGAATGGTGGAAAGCGTTGCGTTGAGAGCTGCTTCGGCGTCTTTTTTTGTCAGGCCTGCGACGTGAGAAATCTTGACGATCAAATCAGTCTTGTTCACATTCATACCTCCCTATTTATTTTGAAAACTACGCATATTATAGCAGTTTATCGTCTTCATTGCAAGGTTTTTAGCGGATTAATGGCGGTTTCACGCGGATTTTTCGGGTCTACTCTCGCTTTTCATCTCTCGATAGCAGTTTTTCACAGGCGACCGCAGGGTCTAAACGGTTGAAAACGACGTCATAGAGGGCGTCGATGATCGGGGTGTCGAGATCGTTATCTCGCGTGAACTGATGCACCGCTTCGCATGTCCGGATGCCCTCGACGACCATCGTCATCGACGAAAGGGTCGCGTGCAAGTCTTTGCCCTTGCCGATTTTGTAGCCGGCTTGGAAATTCCTTGAATGGGGGGAAATGCAGGTCACGAAGAGGTCGCCGATGCCGGTCAACCCGAACAAGGATTCTTTCGAAGCGCCGAGGTGGTCGTAGATTTTTCCCATTTCGACAAGCCCGCGCGTCAAGAGCGCGGCCATCGCGTTGTCGCCGTAATCCTGGCCGCGCAAGATGCCGGCTGCGATGGCGAAGATGTTCTTGAGCGCACCGCCGAGTTCGACGCCGATGAGGTCCGTGCTCGAGTAGACACGGAAATAATCCTTGTTGTGGAAGAGTCTTTGCGCGGCGATTGCGTGCGCCTCATCCTCGCTCGCGCACGTGATGAGCGTCGGCAGGCCGCGGATGACTTCTTCGGCATGACTCGGACCGCTCAAAGCGACGAACCCTTTCCGTTTCGCGTCGGGAATCATTTCCTCGAACACTTCGGACATGCGTTTGAATGTGGCAGGCTCGAGGCCTTTGGCGGCGTTGATGAAGAGTTTGGGCGCTTCGATGTGCGCAAGGACGGCTTCGATCGCGGCACGGAGGACTTTCGTCGGAACCGCAAAAAGGAGCGCATCGCTATGTCGAACGACTCGAATCATGTCACCGGTCGCACGAATCGTTTCGGGAACGTACTCGTCGAGTTGGTGACAGATGTGGAGGGTGTTGATTTTTTCGATGACGTTCTCGTCGACGTCATAGACGAGGACATCGTGGCCGTTATCGTCCAGCACCTTCGCGAGTGCCATGCCCCATGAACCGGCGCCGATGACGGATACTTTCATCTCAATCACGCTTTCTCAAAACGATTCTAATCGGCGCGCCTTCGAATCCGAAGGCGTCGCGTAACCGGTTTTTCAAGTATCGCTCGTAACTGAAGTGCATCCGTTCGATGTCGTTGACGAAGAAGACGAACGTCGGAGGACGTGTGCTCGCTTGCGTGGCGTATTGTATTTTGAGGACGCCGCCTTCGTGGGATTTCGGAGGGTTCATCGCCAAGGCGTCGTTGACGACGTCGTTGAGGACGCCGGTCGCGACTCGTTTGAGGTACTGTGAAAAGACGTTTTCGACGACGGGGAAGACCGTGTGGACACGGCTCTTGTGTTTTGCGGACAAGAAGACGATGGGGGCGTAGGCGAGAAACTGGAACTGTGAACGGATGTCCTCTTCCCAACGGTCCATCGTGCGCGTGTCTTTTTCGACGGTGTCCCATTTATTGACGACGATGACGCTCGCCCGGTGGGCTTCGTGCGCGTAACCGGCGATTTTCTTGTCTTGTTCGACGATGCCTTCTTCGGCGTCGAGCAAAATCAAGCAGATGTCGCTGCGTTCGATGGCGCTCAAGGCGCGCAAGACGCTGTATTTTTCAACGTTCTCGTAAACTTTTCCGCGTTTTCTGAGCCCCGCGGTGTCGATGACCGCGTACTTCCTGTCTTCACGCTCGAAGGTCGAGTCCACCGAATCACGCGTGGTGCCGGCGATGTCGCTGACGATGACGCGGTCTTCGCCGAGCAGTGCGTTGGTGAGCGAACTCTTGCCGACGTTGGGGCGCCCGATGACGCACAATCTGATCCGGTCGGCTTCGTAGGGTTCGGGTGTCTCGTCGGGAAGCTTGTGCACGATTTCGTCGAGGAGGTCGCCGATGCCGATGCCGTGAATGCCGCTGACGCCGTGAGGGTCGCCAAGACCCAAGGCGTAAAACTCGTAGAGCGCATCCTTGAGCGCGGGGTTGTCGACTTTGTTGACGGCGAGAATGACCGGTTTGGTCGCTTTGTAGAGTATCTTGGCGACAAAACTGTCGGCTTCGGTGACGCCGACGGTGCCGTCGCAGACGAGGACGATCACATCGGCTTCGTCGATGGCGATTTCCGCTTGATGACGTATTTCATGGATAAAAGGGGCGTCTTCGAAATCGATGCCCCCGGTGTCGATGACGTTGAAATGCCGCCCGAGCCATTCCGCACGAGAGTAAAGCCGGTCGCGTGTCAACCCCGGTGTTTCGTCGGTGATGGCGAGACGGCTCCCGACGATTCGGTTGAAGAGTGTACTCTTCCCGACGTTCGGTCGGCCTACGATGGCGATCGAAGGCAGCATGGCGGCACCTCTATTTGAACTTTTTCAGTTTGTCGGCGAAGAGTTCGCCGAGTGTCTGCGATTGGTCTTCTTTGTTTTCGCTGCGCAGGTGTTTCTTGAATTCTTCGCGTTCTTCTTTGATGTCGTGGGCTTTTTTGCTGATGACCATCTGCCATCTGCGCTTGTCGAACTTCAAGACGATGGCGTTGATGACGTCGTCTTTCTTGAGGACTTCGGAAACGTCGTTGATGCGTCGTTCGACGATTTCGCCGATCGGCAAGAAGGCGTTGACGCCTTGGACTTCGACAAGGGCGCCGTTGGATTGGAGTTCTTTGACTTGACCGGACACCGATTCGCCGATTTTGACTTTGACGTCTTCCCACGGATTGTATTCGAGGTGTTTTTTGGACAACGTCATCTTCTTGTCCTTCTCATCGATCGAAAGGATCTTGACGTTGACTTCATCGCCGACATTGACTTCGCCGGCGAGGTTGATGCGGGGATTCCATGAATAGTCGTAACGGTTGATCATCCCGACGACGTCGGGTGAGACTTCGATCAACATGCCGAACTGCATCTTGCGGACGATTTTCCCGGTGACTTCATCGCCGACTTCATGGGTTTCTATGAACACTTCCCACGGCGTCTTTTGCAAGGCTTTCATCGACAAGGAGCGCTTGTCTCCGTCGGCGCCGATGATTTTCACTTCGACTTTGTCGCCTTCTTTGAGATGGTCTTCGACTTTGTCCACTTTATGGTGTGAGATTTCCGAGATGTGCAAAAGCCCTTCGACTTGTCCGAAACGGATGAACGCGCCGTATGCGAGCGTCTTGACGACTTCGCCCTCCAAGACGTCACCGATGTTGATGTTATCGAGTTCTTCTCGTTTCTTGTCCTTCAAGACGTCTTTGAGAACGGACTTGTGCGAGACGACGACCTTGCGACGATTGATTTCAATCGCTTTGACCTTCATCGTCTTGCCGACATAATGCTCGAGGTCGGTGACGTATTCCGTATCGATTTCGCTGATCGGCATGAAAAGTCTGTCGAAGCCTTGCGAGTTGAGCATGAGCCCGCCTTTGTTCGTCTTGATGACTTTCGCTTCGAAGGCGCGTTCTTCGTTGAACATCTCTTGGAAGAATTCGAACGCTTCGGCGGCTTCGATGTCGAGCCTGGACAAGAGTACGACGCCTTGGTCATCGTCGATTTTTTTGACGATGACGTCTATCTCATCGCCTTCATTGACGATTTCCGCACAAGAATCGATCGGTTTCTTCGTCAACTCGTTGGCGTAGATGGTCCCTTCGGTGACGTAGTTGATATCCACGGTGACTTCGTTCTTGGCGACTTTGTAGACCTTCCCGCGGATATGATCGCCTTCTTTGATGTTTCCGACTTTGAATTCCATTATGCTTCATCCTCTCTGATTTTTGCGATGATCGTGTCGACGACCGCTTCGATCGACATGTTCGAGGTGTCGATGACGATGGCGTCGGATGCCGGTTTCAAGGGGCTGTGTTCGCGACGGGTGTCGAAAGCGTCGCGCGCGTTGATTTCCTCTTCGAGTTCCGCAATGGTGTTTTCGATGCCGCGGTCGAGATTTTCCTTGTATCGTCGCAACGCACGGGTCTTGACATCGGCGGTCAAATAGAACTTGTAATTCGCCCGAGGAAGGACGTTGTAGCCGATGTCGCGGCCGTCCATGACGATGTCGAGGTCCTTGGAAAGTCGCTGTTGTCTCGCGACGATTTTCTCGCGAACGATGTAGTGCGAAGAAACGAGGGATACACTGTTGGAGATGTCGCGTTCACGGATGCGGCGACTGACGTCTTCACCGTCCATGATGATCGCGCCGTCCACATAATCAAAACGCGTTTGATCGATGAAATCAAATGCGTTTTGGTCCGATAAGTCCAGATGGCAACGGATTGCTTTCAACGTGATGGCTCTATACATCGCCCCGGTGTCGATGTGGATGTACCCGAGCGACTTGGCGACGCGCTTGGCGATGGTGCTTTTTCCCGCACCCGCCGGCCCGTCGATCGCGATCTGAACGGTCTTCAAACAATCACCCCTTGAAAATCACAGACTATTATATCATAAAAAGGCGTCATTCAATAGGCAAATTTACAGTTCATCGTGTTTTTTAAAGAGTGAGGGCGAAGAAAGCGTCCATGGATGCCGTTTGTCGATGGCATAGACGGGCTTGGCGGAAAAACATTCTTGATAATGAAAACGCTTTTTGTTATACTTTTACATATCTATCCATACATGCTGTATGAACAAATGACTTCGGAGGATGAACTATGTCGATTTTTTTATGGTTGGCGCT
>SLPE01000088.1 GCA_007132145.1 Candidatus Izemoplasma sp. | reverse complement strand
CGGTTTCGGCGTCGGTCGCCTTGAGCAGCTGTTTGGGGTCGATCGACCCTTCGGTCAATTGTTGTCCGGCGATGATCGTCTGACCTTGTTCGACGAGGGGACGCATGCCGCTGTTGGTTTTATACACATGGGTCTCTTCGTCCTTCTTGCTGTTGACGCCGTCACGTGTGACGGTGATTTCATAGCGTTCATCGACAGGCTCGATGCGGGTCACGGTTCCGCCGATTTCGCTGATCAGCGCCTTCCCTTTGGGGTTGCGGGCTTCGAAGAGCTCTTGGATACGGGGCAGACCTTGCGTGATGTCCGCACCGGCGACACCGCCGGTGTGGAATGTGCGCATCGTCAACTGCGTCCCCGGCTCTCCGATCGATTGCGCGGCGATGATGCCGATCGATTCCCCGACTTCGACTTGTTCGCCGGTGGCGAGGTTCTTGCCGTAACACTTCTTGCAAATGCCGTTTTCGGCGTTGCACGTCAAGACGGAACGGATTTTCACCCGTTTCGTTTTGGCGGCGACGATGCGGTCCGCGACGGCTTCGGTGATATAGGTGTCGTCTTCGACGACGATTTCACCGGTTTCGGGGTCGACGACCGTCTCTTTCGTATAGCGGCCGAGCAATCTGTCCCTTAAGGGTTCGATGACGTTGCCGTCGTTGTCGACAATGTCGTAGACGGGAAAACCGCGGTCCGTTCGACAGTCGAGTTCGGTAATGACGAGATCCTGACTGACATCGACGAGACGTCGGGTGAGATACCCGGAGTCTGCGGTCTTGAGCGCGGTGTCGGTCGAACCTTTCCTTGCGCCGTGGGTCGAAATGAAGAATTCCGACATGGTGAGGCCTTCGCGGAATGCCGCTTTGATCGGCAATTCGATCGTTTCACCGGAGGGGTTGGTCATCAATCCGCGCATGCCGGCGAGCTGGATGAAGTTCGATTGGTTTCCGCGGGCGCCGGAGTCGGCCATCATGAAGACGTGGTTGTCGTTGGGCAGTTCTTCGAGAAGGCCCTTGAGGATGATTTCCTTCGTCTCGGCCCAGACGTCGATGACGTGGTTGTAGCGTTCGCGTTCGGTCAAGAGACCGGTTTCGTAGTATTCGCGGATGTCTTCGACTTTCTTGTCGGCTTTGCTCAGTTCTTGCGCTTTTTTTGAATAGGGTTTGACGTCGAAGGCGCTGACGGTGATGCCGGCGTAGGTCGAATACTTGAAGCCGAGATTCTTCATCTTGTCGAGCATCTTAGACGTTTCGTTGATCTTGAATTCGAAGAAGACTTTCGAGATGATCAAAGAGAGGAATTTCTTGCGGAAGGGGTCGACGAGGGGCATCTTCTTGATGATTTCGGGGATATTCTCACCGCGCGCGATGAAGTAGCGATCGGGGGTGTTCTCGTCGAGATTTTTCGCGGTCGGTTCGTTCAAATACGGAAAACTCTTGGGGAGGATCTCGTTGAACGTCAGTTTTCCGAAGGTCGTCACGAGGAATTGCGTCTTCTGTTTTTCGGTGATCGGCGCGTTCCCGAGCGCGTCGCCACGCAAGGCGATGCGGGAATGCAAGGTTATTTCGCCGTTTTCGAAGGCGAGCAACGCCTCATTGTAGTCGCCGAAGATTTTGCCTTCGCCTTTGGCGCCTTCGCGTTCGAGTGTGAGATAGTAGTTGCCGAGGACCATGTCCTGACTCGGCGTGACGACGGGTTTTCCGTCCTTGGGATTGAGAATGTTGTTGGAGGCGAGCATCAAGACGCGCGCTTCCGCTTGCGCTTCTTCGCTCAAGGGGACGTGGACGGCCATCTGATCGCCGTCGAAGTCGGCGTTGAACGCGGTCGTGACGAGCGGATGGAGTCGGATCGCCTTGCCTTCGATGATGACGGGTTCGAAAGCCTGGATGCCGAGACGGTGCAGTGTCGGGGCGCGGTTGAGAAGCACGGGGTGTTCTTTGATGACGTCTTCGAGGACGCCCCAGATTTTCGGGTCCTGTCGTTCGATCATCGTCTTGGCGTGTTTGATGTTCGATGACTCGCCGCGGTTGATCAACTCGCGGATGACGAACGGTTTGAAGAGCGAAATCGCCATTTCTTGAGGGATGCCGGCTTGATACATTTCAAGGTCGGGTCCGACGACGATGACGCTCCGCCCGGAATAATCGACGCGTTTTCCGAGCAAGTTCTGGCGGAAACGGCCTTGTTTGCCCCGGAGCATGTCGGAAAGCGATTTGAGCGGACGGTTTTTCTCGACGACGACTTTGCGTCCCCGTTTGGAGTTGTCGATCAAGGCGTCGACCGCCTCTTGCAACATCCGTTTTTCGTTTTTGGTGATCAAGTGGGGCGCATTTTGTTCAATCTGTTTCTTGAGACGGTTGTTCCGGTTGAGGATGCGGCGGTAGAGGTCGTTGAGGTCGGTCGTCGCGAAACGGCCGCCGTCGAGTTGGACCATCGGTCGCAACTCCGGCGGGATGACCGGCAAGACGTCGAGAATCATCCATTCGGGTTTGTTGTCGGAGTTTTTGAAGGCTTCGATGACTTCGAGACGCTTGATGATCTTCTCGCGTTTCTGTTTGGAAGACTTCGGCAACGCCTTGCGCAGCTTGTACGCTTCTTCATCGAGGTCGAGGGCGCGGAGGAGGAGTTTGATCGCTTCGGCGCCGGTGAGGGCGCGGAAGCGGCCGCCGTACTCCATGTATTTTTCGGTGTATTTGGCTTCCGAGAGGATCTGCTTGTTCTGCAAGTCGGTATCGCCTTTGTCGAGGACGATGTAGGAAGCGAGGTAGACGACCTCTTCGAGGTCTTTGGGCTTGATGTCGAGCAACGTGGCGATGCGTGAGGGGGTGTTGCGCAAATACCAGGTGTGCACGACCGGTGCGGCGAGTTTGATATGCCCCATCCGTTCGCGGCGGACTTTGCTCTCGGTGATTTCGACGCCGCAGTGCGGACACTTCTTGCCACTTTGCGAGGAACGTTTCGATTTGTTGTTGCAGGCGCATTGGAAGTCTTTGGTCGGGCCGAAGATTTCTTCGCAGAAAAGCCCTTTGCGTTCGGGTTTCAATGTGCGGTAGTTGATCGTTTCGTGTTTTTCGACTTCGCCGTAGGACCAGGAAAGGATCTCTTCGGGTGAAGCCAAGCGAATCTTGTAATGCGAGAATTTCTTGCTCATGCGATCACCTTTCCCTTATTATTGGTTGAAGCCGTATTTTTGGAGATAGTCTTCGACGTCGGAATCTTCGACGAGGCTCTTGTTCGCTTCATTCTGTTTCGATTCGCGATGGATGAGTTCGACGTAGATGCCGAGCGATTGAAGTTCGCGTGTGAGGACGCGGAACGATTCCGGAAGGCTCGGACCGGGGATGCTCTTGCCGTCGACGATGGCGCGGAAGACTTTGTTGCGGCCGATGATGTCGTCGCTCTTGACGGTGAGCATCTCTTGTAGGCAGTAGGCGGCGCCGTAGGCTTCAAGCGCCCACACTTCCATTTCACCGAAACGTTGGCCACCGTTTTGCGCCTTGCCGCCCATCGGTTGCTGGGTGACGAGGGTGTAAGGACCGACGCTGCGGGCGTGGAGCTTGTCATCGACCATGTGGTCGAGTTTGATCATGTGCATGATGCCGACGGAAATTTCGTTGTCGTAGGGCTCTCCGGTACGGCCGGAATAGAGGCGCGTCTTGCCGTCTGCTTGCATGTTCGCTTCTTTCATGATTTCGACGAGGTCTTCGTTTTCGACACCATCGAAGACCGGACTCGCGATATGGACGCCGAGTTTCTTCGCGGCCATGCCGAGATGGATCTCGAGCACTTGCCCGATGTTCATTCTCGAAGGCACCCCGAGCGGATTGAGCATGATGTCGACCGGAGTTCCGTCTTCCATGAAAGGCATGTCCTCGACCGGGAGGATTTTCGAGATGACCCCTTTGTTGCCGTGTCGACCGGCCATTTTGTCGCCTTCTGAAATCTTGCGTTTCTGCACGATGAAGACTTGCACGACTTCGTTGGCGCCGGGCGGGAGTTCGTCGTCGTTGTCGCGACTGAAGTACTTGACGCTCTGGACGATGCCGCCGCCGCCGTGCGGGACACGCAAGGACGTGTCGCGGACTTCTCGTGATTTTTCACCGAAGATCGCGAGCAGGAGCTTGTCTTCCGGCGTCGGGTCGGTATGCCCTTTGGGCGTGATCTTGCCGACGAGGATGTCGCCTTCCTTCACTTCGGCGCCGGGAATGATGATGCCGCGGTCGTCGAGGTAGCGACGGCCTTCTTCACCGACGTTGGGAATTTCCCGGGTGATCTCTTCTTTGCCGAGTTTCGTTTCCCGGGCTTCGGCTTCGTATTTTTCGATATGGATCGACGTGTACGTGTCTTCTTTGACGAGTCTTTCGCTCAAAATGACGGCGTCTTCGTAATTGTAGCCGTCCCATGTCATGAACGCGACGACGACATTGCGCCCGAGGGCGAGTTCGCCTTCGCTCATCGCCGGTCCGTCGGCGATGATGTCGCCGGCTTCGACGGTTTCACCGAGAGCGACGATCGGCACATGGTTGATGCACGTGCCCTGGTTGCTTCTCTCGGATTTGAGAAGATGGTACGTATCCTTCTTGCCGGATTTCTTCTTGATGACGATGCGTTTGCTGTCGACGTAATCGACTTTTCCTGACTCGGTGGCGATGACACATGCGCCGCTGTCGCGGGCGGCTTTGTATTCGGTGCCGGTTCCGACGAAGGCGGCTTCGGGTCTGATCAAGGGAATCGCCTGACGTTGCATGTTCGCACCCATGAGCGCACGGTTCGCATCGTCGTGCTCCAAGAAGGGGATGCAGGCGGTCGAGATCGAGACGATCTGTTTGGGGGAGACGTCGATGAGCTCGATGTCTTCCCGAGGAAACATCTTCGTCTGTTCCTGGTGACGGGCGACGACGTTTTCGTGGAGGATGCGACGGTCGTCGTCGAGTTTGATGTTTGCCTGGCCGATGACGTATTGTTCCTCTTCGTCGGCCGTGAGATAGATCATTTCCTCGGTGACGACCATGTCGGGCTCGTCTTGGCCGTTTTCCACGTGTTCGACACGCAAATACGGCGTTTCGATGAATCCGTAACGGTTGACGCGGACATAGGTCGCGAGGCTGTTGATCAAACCGATGTTCTGGCCTTCGGGGGTTTCGATCGGACATATGCGTCCATAGTGGGAATGATGGACGTCCCGGACTTCGAACCCGGCGCGGTCGCGGGTCAATCCGCCGGGTCCCAAGGCGGAAATCCGCCGTTTGTGGGTCAATTCGTCGAGCGGATTCGTCTGTGACATGAACTGCGACAACTG
>SLPE01000140.1 GCA_007132145.1 Candidatus Izemoplasma sp. | reverse complement strand
TGCCGCCGGCGCTCGAAAACGCCACCGTCCTCGTGCTCGACCCGATGCTCGCCACCGGCGCCAGTGCGAAACACGCGATCGACATCCTCAAGACGGGTGGCGCGAAAGACATCCGTTTCGTCGGTATCGTCGGATGCCCCGAAGGCGTAGACACTTTGAAAAGACATCATCCCGACGTCGACATCTATTTGGCGGCGATGGATGAACGTCTCGATGAGAACGGCTACATCGTACCCGGTCTCGGTGATTGCGGCGACAGGTTGTTCGGCACGAAATGAATGAAGACCGGAAATTCTTGATCCGTCTGCTTTCCATTGCGACCATGTTCGCCTATGAAGCCGTTCTTCTCGTCTTGTTGGGTTGGTTTCTGGGCGGATTGCTCGACGATTATCTTGAAAGGGATTCCATGTTCACCATCATCTTGATGGTCGTCTTCGCCTTGGCGGCAGTCCGCAATTTCATGGTTCGCGTCTATCGGTTGGGAGAAAAGAAGGATGACTGAAAAGACATACTTGCAAACATTCGTGTTCGTATGGATCTTCATCGGACTCGGGTCACTTCTGACGTATGGAGTGAGTCGCGCCTTGACCGATTTCGAAGCGGGGCGGATGGCGCTGAATTTCTTCTTGGGCGGCGTCGTCAGCGTCATGCTCATGAGTCACAATTACAAGACGACGATGCGAACCGCGAAAGAGAACCCCGAAGCCTTGCGTCGCCGCGCGATGGGGAATTATTTCTTCCGTTACGCCTTCTACGCCTTGATCCTTGCGGTCGTGTTGTTACGCTCGCCTTCATGGCAATATCTCATACCCGTGTTCGTCGGATTCACGGCTTTCAAAGTGACGATGTTCACGAACTTCATGATCCGTAAAGTGAATAAATCGCAAGAAGAGGAGGATACCGATGGAGATTGATTTCAGTTCCGGATTGCTCGGCAATACGGTGACGTCGTTGCTCGTCATCGGGTTTCTCATCGTCTTCTTGAGTCTCGTCGGTTGGCGTGTCGGAAAGCTCGGTGTCGAAGACAAGCCGAAAGGCATCGTCTTCCTCATGGTCACTGTCGTCGACATCATCAACACGTTCATCAAAGAATTCTACGGCAAGCGGTGGCGGACGTTCGCGCCGCTCTTGACGGCGATTTTCCTCTATCTCGCCTTCGCCAACACCGCGGGTCTTTTAGGGCTCACACCGCCGCTTGCGAGTCTCACGATCGCCTTCAGCATGAGTCTGACCGTGTTTTTGACGATTCAAGTATCGGCGTTGATCATCCGTAAGCCGTGGCGACGCGTCAAGGACCTCGCCGCACCCAACCCGTTGCTCTTGCCGATCAATCTCGTCGGGGAGATATCGACACCGCTCGCGATGGGGCTCCGTCTGTTCGGAAACCTGCTCAGCGGCGCCGTGCTCGCTTCGGTGTTCTACGCCTTCTTGCCTCCCGTGGCTTCGGTGTTCATCACCGCCGGACTCCTGCATCCTGTCTTCAGCATCGGATTCGGTTTGATTCAAGCCATGGTCTTCTTCTTGTTGTTCACGATTTTCCTGTCACTGGCGATTGAAGACACCGACGTCGCCTGAGACTTGAAATCCCATTTAGAACCCGTCACATACTAAGGAGGAAACAACATGCTCGACTTACTCTTTCTCGCCGAGTACAATCCGTCATTCGTGTCCGGTCTGGCCGCATTGGCCGCCGGAATCGCCATGATCGCCGGGATCGGCCCCGGTATCGGTCAAGGCTTCGCCGCGGGGAAAGCGCTCGAAGCGATCGCCAGACAACCTGAAGCGTCGGGAAAAATCACCGTCACGATGCTCGTCGGCCAGGCGATGGCCGAAACGACCGGTCTTTACGCCTTGATCATCGCCTTCGTGTTGATCGGACAATAGTTTTGCGATTGGGGGCATCATCATGGAAAGAATCGCGCAGGCGATTCAAGAACTCGTTGAAAACGGTTTGAAGATCAAGCCCGTCGAGATGGCGATCCAGATCGGTGCGACATTGGTGCTCGTCCTTGTCGTCAAATTCTTCTTCTGGGACAAAGTGACCGCCTTCCTCGAAGCGCGCCGTGAACACATGGAAAAGGCGTTGACAGACGCCGTTGCCGAAAAAGAGGAAGCGAAAGCGCTCCGGGAAGAAGCGGAAAAGACGTTCGAGCAAGTCAAACAAGACGCGAAAAGGCTGCTTGAAGACGCCGAGTCCCGCGGCGACGACACACGGCGCGACATCATCGCGAAAGCGAAAGAAGAAGCCGTGAACATCCGCAAGAACGCGCAACGGGACATTACGAACGAACTCGACGTCGCCCGCGGAAAACTGCGCGATGAGATCATCGACATCGCCAGCCGTCTCGCGGAAAAGGTCATCGCCGAGGAAATCGACAAGACGACTTACGACAAACTTGTCGACGAAGCGATCGAAGAGGTCGGAAAACGATGAGTGCCGTGAGCGACGCCTACGCGGCCGCGCTTTTCGAACTGGCGCTCGAAGACGATCGGACCGATGCCGTCCATAAGGCATTTTCAGCGTTCGTCGCATCCGTAGATCGCGACGTGACGCATTTTTTCATGCACCCCAACATCGCGAAGGAAGCGAAGAAGAAGACTTTGCAAGACATCGAACCCGAACTGTTCAAAGACTTCCTTTGCGTCCTCGTCGACAACAACCGTTTCGACCGTCTTCGTGAAATCGAGATGAAGTATCGCTCGTTGCATGAAGAAGAGCAACGGACGATGCCGCTTCGCGTCACGAGCAAGACCCCGCTTTCCGAAGCGCGAAAAGACGCCTTGAAGAAGGCCTTCGAAGATCGTTATCGCGTTCGCGTCACCTTGGAAAACGTCGTCGATACGTCTTTGCTCGGCGGATTGCGGTTCGAGTACCGTGGTCTCGTCGTCGACGAGACCGTCGACGAACGACTGATTCGACTCAAAGCACACTTGAAAGCATAGGCAGGTGGAACCATGAGCAAGATCAACCCAGCGGAAATCAGTTCCCTCATCAAAGAACAGATCAAGAAATACAGCCGTGAAATCAAGACCGAAAACGTCGGGACCGTCATCAGCGTCGGCGACGGCATCGCGCTCGTTCACGGGCTCGATGAAGCGATGAGCGGTGAACTCCTCGCCTTTCCGGACAACGTCTACGGCATGGTTCTCAACCTCGAAAAAGACCACGTCGGCGCGATCATCCTCGACGAGTCGACCTCGATCAAAGAAGGCGACACCGTCAAGACGACCGGACGGATTCTCGAAGTCCCCGTCGGCGAGGCGATGCTCGGCCGCGCCGTCAACCCCCTCGGACAGCCGATCGACGGGCTCGGCGCCATCGAGACCGACAAGACGCGGCCGCTCGAACACAAAGCCGTCGGCGTCATCAGCAGGAAATCGGTCGATGAACCGTTGCAAACCGGCATCAAGGTCCTCGACGCCCTCGTCCCGATCGGACGCGGCCAACGCGAGTTGATCATCGGCGACCGTCAGACCGGGAAGACGGCCATCGTTCTCGATACGATCATCAACCAGAAGGGCAAAGACGTCATTTGCATCTATGTCGCCATCGGACAAAAGGAATCGACGGTCGCAAGCGTCGTCGAGACGTTCAAGAAGCACGGCGCGATGGATTACACGATCATCGTCAGCGCTTCCTCGAGCGAACCGGCGCCTTTGCTCTACCTCGCACCGTATGCCGGCGTCGCCATCGGCGAACACTTCATGTTCGAAGGCAAGAGCGTTCTCGTCTGTTACGACGATTTGACGAAACACGCGATCAGTTATCGAGAGCTGTCCTTGCTCTTGCGTCGTCCGCCGGGACGCGAAGCCTTTCCCGGCGACATCTTCTATTTGCATTCACGCCTTCTCGAACGCGCCGCAAAACTCAACGACGACCTCGGCGGCGGTTCGATCACCGCCTTGCCGATCATCGAGACGCAAGCCGGCGACATCAGTGCCTACATCCCCACCAACGTCATCAGTATCACCGACGGACAGATTTTCTTACAGAGCGATCTGTTCTATACAGGCGTCCGCCCGGCGATCAACGCCGGATTGAGCGTCTCCCGCGTCGGAGGGGCCGCTCAGATCAAAGCGATCAAGAGGGTTTCCGGGACGCTCCGTCTCGATTTGGCGAGTTATCGCGAGCTCGAAGCCTTCACCCAGTTCGGCAGCGACCTCGACGAATCGACGAAGAAGAAACTCGAACGGGGAAAACGGACCGTGGAAATTCTCAAACAAGGCTTGCATAAACCCTTGCCCGTCGAATTGCAAGTCGTGAGCATCTACGCGCTCATCAACGGGCATCTCGACAAAATCGACGTATCGGAGATCAAACGCTTCGAAACCGAGCTTCACCGGTATTTTCAACACGACGACAAAGGGAAAGCGTGTCTCGAGGTTTTGAAAAAAGACAAGGACCTCCCCGATAAAGAAGACCTCGACGCCGTCATCGCATCTTTCAAAGATACATTCGTCTGATGAGGAGGTGACTTCATGGCGTCCATGCGCGACATCCAAAAAAGGATCAACGCGACACGTAAGACTTCGCAGATCACCAAGGCGATGCACATGGTCAGCGCGTCTAAACTCAAACGCGCCGAACGGAGCATTCGCAACTTCCGTCCGCTCACGAAACGATTGAGCGCTTCTTTGGCGCGCATTCTCGCGAGCGACCCCGAACTCGGTCATCCGATCCTCGAAGCCCGTGACGTCAAGAAGACCGTATACATTCTCATCTCGAGCGATCGTGGTCTTGCGGGTCCTTTGAACGCCAATGTCTTCAAGGCGTTCGAAGCACATATCGAAAAGACCCATACATCGAACGAAGCATTCGTCGTCGCGCCCCTCGGATACAAGGCATACGCCTTCGTCAAACGTCGTGGATACGAGTCCGTGAGCGACGCTTTGACCCAAGTGCGCGACGATGTCCGTTTCCTCGACTTCCAAGACATATGCGACCGCTTCATCAAAGACTACCTCTCCGGCGAAACCGACAGAGTCGTCGTCTTCTACAACCGGTTCATCAACACATTGACTCAATCGGTCGAGCAGGAAACACTGATTCCCCTTGAAAAACAACCGCTCGTGTCACATTACAAAGAAGACGAAGCCGGCCCCTACAAACGTCTTTACTTGTACGAGCCGAACGTCGGCAACGTTTTGAACCAATTGATGCCGATGGTCGTCGTGAACATTCTTTACGGCATGATCCTCGAAGCGAAAGCGAGTGAACACGCCGCCCGGATGACCGCGATGAAGAGTGCGACCGACAACGCCATCGAAGTCATCAAGGACTTGCAACTCATCTACAAC